>JAANWY010000230.1 GCA_018263655.1 Anaerolineales bacterium
CACGCCAACGAACACGTTGACGCCGACACCGACACCGACTAACACGCCGACGAACACATCGACACCAACGTCAACACCGACACACACGCCAACGAACACGTTGACGCCGACTAGCACGCCGACGAACACATCGACGCCGACTAACACGCCAACGTACACATCGACGCCGACATTGATACCGACGGATACGCCGACGAACATACCTACGCCGACGGCGACACCGACTAACACATTGATGCCGACGAAGCGGCCGACAGTAACCTCAACGGCTACCCCTCGGACGTCGAGCGCGACAGTGGGGAGGGTTAGTCGCTCAGTCTCACAGGTGCTTGAAGCACTGCTTCGGTCAGTTCTCGGTGTCAGGCCGAGTGGGTCTGCGCCGGTACTGTCCCAGTCGACTACTCGCGCTGCAACGTTGACGCCAACGCGCACACCTACGTCGTCACTCACCAGGTTCTTGCCGTACCATCGCAGCCGTCTGTGGGAGAGGTACGCTGTGCCCACGGTGCGCGTATCTTCATCGGCGGTGATCATAGCCACTGAGGATGACTACCCAGCCTTCAACCTGCGTAGCGGACCGTCCGCCCGATGTTCAGTTGTTGGAGGTGTCCAGGTGGGCACACGCGTCATTGTACATGGCGGCTGGGCGCCGATTCGAAGTGAGCGCTATCCCGCTGGCTGGACGTGGGTCCTGGTCGAGACCGAGGCCGCACGGCGTGCCTGGGTGTGGGGCGCTGGCGTGCGCTTAACTGAGCATCACGTCACCCTCCCGACGGTCTCCGAGCGTGACATTCCGGCGTGTGCTCTGTCTTCGCAGCCGGCTGTCGAACCAACGACGCCGACGCCGGATGAGGTGGACCCACAGCCTGACACGTCGCGGCCTGTTGCTACACCAACCTCGACGAGGCAGCCGCATCCATCCGTGACGCCGGCGCCTTCCCCGGTTCGCCCCATCCCGCGACCGCCCACGCCGACGCCGGCCGGCCGCTAGTCGCAAGAATTCGGCAATGTCACACACGCTGACTGCTCCTAACGGATCTCGCATGGCGCTAGGTGTGTTGGTCGTCTCGGCCACACTCCTCGTGCTGATGATGACGAGCATACCGTCGACCATCGCGACTGGACAAAATCTGGTGGTAAACGGCGGGTTCGAGAGCGGCGATTTTGCACCGTGGACGGTGGGGGGCACACTGTCCACGCCAGTGATCACCGACAAATTTGCCACTGAAGGTGCTCTGTCGGCTCGACTCGGTGAGCCGGTTGCGCCAGTGGAGCACGCGGCAGGTACGTCTTGGGTTGCACAATCCATTCATATTCCTCAAAGTTTCCGCCGGCCGGAGTTGATATTTGACTATCGGATTGTGACCAACGACATCATTCACTGGGCCAGCTTTCGGGCTGAGCTTCGTGACGCCAAGGGGCGCCGGCTGGAAACTCTCCTCAGGGATGGATATGATCCGCCCAGTGGAGCTGCTATTCCGGCCTACGATATGCGTTGGCAGGTGGGGCGGTTTGACCTATCCACCTATCGAGGCATGACGGTTGAACTCTATTTCGAAGTTAGAAATGAGCACGATGGGGCGTTGGGCATCTGGACGTACCTTGACGCTGTCCGCGTCATTGATCGCAGCCAGATCTTTGTCCCAATCGTCATGCGAAATCGCCTCGGTTTTGTCCCGACGGAGACGCCCTCGCCGACTTCCGAGCTGACGGCTACGGCTACAGCCACGGCGACTGCAACGTTGACTCCGACGTTTACACTCACGCCGACTCCGACGCGGACAGCGACTCCGACGGACACACCGACTCCGACGGCGACTGCTGCGTGGTATGTCTGGCCCAGTCCAACAGATCGGGTGATCTCTGATGTCGCGCTGTCCAGTGACGGTACCGGCTGGGCGGTTGGGGATGATGGCTTGATTCTGTATTTCGATGGACGAGATTGGACGCCGTGGCTCAGCACGCCAACATCAGAGAACCTGAGTGCAGTGCACGTGATGTCGAGACGTGAGGCTTGGGCGGTTACAGGGGCCGGCTCCCTTCTACACTTCGACGGGACGGATTGGCTCTCACGAGGCCCGTTGACGCCACAAGGCCAGGCGTTGCGCGATATCCACATCCTGCCGGACGGGGAAGCCGGCTGGGCTGTGGGTGAAGAAGGCGTCATCGTGCGATTCGATGGTTCGCGATGGTGGTTGACACACGAGATACTCGTTCCCACCAGCCAGACGCTGCATGCTGTGTACGCCGTCAGTGAGGAGTTGGCATGGGCCGTGGGTGACGGTGGAACGATCTTGCGCTATTCTGATGGCGGCTGGATCAACTGGTCGGACGCTATGCCCAACATCCAAACCTCTGCCACGCTTTGGGATGTTCAGATGTTGGGCGGTGAGGATGGGTGGATTGTTGGTGATGCTGGGACATTGATGAAACATAATGCTGGTGTGTGGGAAACATTGGTGCCACCGCCCGTTTATTCCGATGTGTACGCGTTGGCGCTGCTGGCTCCTGACCATGGCTGGGCAGCCGGAGATCTCGGAAGACTGTTGAGATATGACGGTGTTCGCTGGTCGCCGATAGCGCCGTTGACTAATTCGGCGCTATTGGCTGTCGACCTACTCTCACCCGCGAGTGGTTGGGCTGTAGGTGAAGCCGGCGCACTGCTGCTGCGCGGATTCGAGTTCGAAGTTCCGACAGTCACACCGACGAGCACGTCTACGAGCCGGCCGCCTACGCCGACTTGGACATTAACGCCGACGAGCACTGCCACAGCTTCCGTCACCCTCACACCGATCGCTACCGGCACACCGACACCTACAATCACGCCGACTTCAACCCCGCGCTCCGCGCCAATCTCGCCGGCGACGGCGACAGAGACGGCTTCACCAACCCCAACCCCGACGCTCACTGCTACGATTACCAAGTCTTCTACTTGGACTCCCACCCTGACGCCTACGGCCACAGTCACCCTGTCTCCTACTTGGACCCCCACCCTGACGCTGCGCTGATCTAGTGGTGCTCGGCATAAATCCTTCCCCAGTTACCCGTTCAAAGGGGATCGTCAGATCCCCGTCTGGAGCACCGATTTCTCCTGCTTGCAGCGGACTTTTGCCAGGGATCTGGCGATCCCTAGCGAGCGTACAACTGGTGGAGTATTTCTGCCAAGAACCACTAGGTCGCCCAGGACCGACGCAAGAAGGGGAGCGATACGCGGATGATCGTTCGTCGAAGCTAGCAGGCCAAGCAAAATGAGCGCGACCAGATTCTTCGGTCGCGCTCATTTTGGTGGTGACAAAGAAGAGGCGTCGAGGTGCCCGAACAAGTGCCCCTGCCCAAGCCCTTGTTGAGCGCTACCGGGTTAACCCCGAGCCCCCGACGCCTCACATCATTTCTGACGGATAGTTCAGGTGGTGGTTACGGCTATTTTTGTGAATTTCAGCCGGGTCTCTGGAGTTTACGCGTAACTTGGATGTCGATTGGATGTCGAGTTGTTTAGCGTGCGAACTGCGCGTACCTCGCGCTTGTTGGAGCGTCCTGGATGCTGAAATTTGTTTCAGGCTTTGGGTGTTTGGCTCTGGATTACTTGACGTCGGACTTATCAAGAAAAATCAAAATCGCTCACTTGACGGCGTGATGCGTATGTGATATGATTTAGTTAGCTCGCCCTGCTGCGTACGTGACGCAAGAAATGTCTTGAGCCAACACCCACACATCGGGAGCTGATCTCTGGCGAGGCGACTGCCAACGGCAAGCCCTCGCAGGTAGGCACCCACTTTCGATATGAGGGTCAAGACCCTTTGCGAACGGCGTAGCGGGGCGTTTCTCTTCCCATACCTAACGGCATCCCGCCCCACGACACGTTTCGGCGGGTGTTTGCCGCTTGGGCCGACGATCGGGATCAGTATCTGGTCAACCTCAGCGTGACTTCTGGCTCCTGTTACGACTTCAACGCCACGCCCTGCGCGACATCGGAGACGTGGACATGCTCGCCAGCGCCCGGCGCGCCACAGATGCCGGCGCCCTCGCAGACTACGACTTCAACGAACTCTTGCTGGCGATCCGGCTGCCCGCTCTATCTCCGGACGCCTCGATATACTCCAGCGACTGGTGGCGGAAGTAGGTGTTGTACAGCTCGGCGTAGTGGCCGGCCTGCGCCATCAGTCCGTCGTGCGCCCCCTCTTCGATGATGCGGCCGTGGTCCATGACGATGATGCGGTCGGCGTGCTTCACCGTTGACAGCCGGTGGGCGATGACGATGGCGGTTCGGTCGCGCATGATGGTGTCCAGCCCCTCCTGAATCTGCGTCTCCGTGAATGGATCAACGCTGGCCGTCGCCTCGTCCAGGATGAAGATGGCCGGATCCTTCAGCAGCACCCGCGCTAGCGCCACCAACTGCCGCTGACCCATCGACAGGTTCGCGCCGCGCTCACCCACGTCGGTGTCTAGCCCTGCCGGCAAATCCGCGAGCCAATCCCCGTTCCCGATGTGCATGGCGGCTTCGTGGACGTCCTTGTTGCTGGCGTCCAGCCGGCCGTAGCGGATGTTGTCGCGCACCGTGCCCGAGAACAGGAACGGTTCTTGTGACACCAGCCCAATGTGCCGGCGGTAGTCGCTCAGGTCCAGCCGGCGGATGTCGCGCCCGTCGATCAGCAGTTCACCCCCCTGAAACTCGTAGAAGCGGGCGATCAGGCGCGCCAGGCTGCTCTTGCCGGCGCCGGTGTGCCCTACCAATGCCACCGTCTCCTGGGGCTCGATATCCAGCGAGAAGCCGGGCAGCACCTGCTCCTTCTCGGTGTAGGCAAATCGGAGGTGGCGAAACTCGATCCGGCCCTCCAGGTCTTCCACGGGTTCGGTCGCCGTCTGGACGACCTTGGGGTCGGCGTCGATCAGCGAGAACACGCGCTCGGCGGCCGACAGTCCATCCTGGAACTGGCTCCAGAACGAGGCGATGTTCATCATCGGCCACCAGTAGAAGCCAACGGCCTGCATGAAGAGGTACCAGTTGCCGGGCGTGACCGTGCCGGAGCGCGTTGCCGACCCGCCGGCGTAAATCAGCGTCGCCACGCCAATACCTGACGCCAGCCCCATTATGGGAAAGATCGTGTTGATCGTCAGGCCACGCCGCAGCCCCACGTGGTAGCCTTGCTCATTGGTTCGGTCAAAGTCGTTGTAGATCGACTGCTCTTGTCGAAACCCCTTGGCCACCGTGATGCCGCTGACCGATTCCTGGATTTGGGCGTTGATCTTGGCCGTGACACGCCGGGCGCGCTGAGTGACCCGCCGGGCGACTCGCCGGAAGCTCAGTGCGATGGCGACAACAACCGGCGTCATGCCGATTAGCAGCAACGTCAGCCAAGCGTTGATGTTGAACAGCCACACTGACAGGATGACGACCAGCAGCAGTTGACTGAGTAAGTTCGTCGTTAGTGTGACGACGTTGGAGAAGTCCCGCGTGTCCGACGTGACGCGGCTGACAATCTTGCCGGTCGGATGCTCGTCATAGAAGGAGTGGTCGTGCCGCACGGTGGCGTGGAACACGTCTTCCCGCAGGTTGAGGACGACGTTGCCGACGACGCGCGCGGAGAACCACTGCTGGATGAAGTTGAACGTCCAGGCCGAGGCGCCGAGTAACAGCACGCCGCCGGCCAGCAACAGGATGTTGCGCGTAGATGGCGTTTCCGCCAGCAGGTCGATGCCTCGGGAAATGAGGATTGGACCGCCGGTGCCGGCCGCCGAGTTCAACGAGATGGCGACGGCAACCAGGATCATCAGCCGGCTGTACGGCCGAAAGTAGTTGATGATGCGCCGCAGCAGATCCCGGTCGCGGTACTGGCGATCGTAGGATTCGGTTTCGAGTCCGTCTAGAATGAAGCCCATGGTGATCAGTAAACAGTGTTCAGTGAACAGTGGACAGTGTGCCGTAAACAGTGATCAGGGGGAGTTACAGAATGCATCAAGTCTTCCCGAACTGTTTACTGCTGACTGACTACTGTTCACTGGTCGTAGCGTGCAAAAATCCGCCGGTAGTCTGCACTTCGCGCCAACAACGCTTCGTGCGTCCCCTGGTCTACGATTTCGCCCCGGCGTAGGACGAGGATGCGGTCGGCCCAGCGGATCTGGCTGAGCCGGTGGGTGATGAGGAAGGTGGTGCGCGGCTCGCCACGGCGACCTTTGCTGATGCGCCGTATCGCGCGCTGGATCCTGTCCTCGGTGGCGCTGTCGATGGCGCTGGTGCTGTCGTCCAGGATCAGGATGCGCGGGTCGGTGAGAAAGGCGCGGGCTATGGCGATGCGCTGGCGCTGTCCGCCGGAGAGGGTCACGCCGCGCTCGCCGGCTTCGGAGCCGTAGCCGTCGCCAAAGCTTAGGATGAAGTCGTGAGCTTGCGCTTCGCGCGCCGCTTGCTCAATCGCTTCTCGAGTGGCATCGGCGCAGCCAAACGCGATGTTCTCGCCGATGCTGCGTGAGAAAAGAAAGACGTCCTGCTCGATGGTCGAGATCTGCGAGCGAAGCGATCCCAGGCTCCAGTCACGCACGTCCACACCGTCGATCAGCACGCGGCCGCTGTCGGCGTCGAAGATACGGTTGATGAGGCGGGTCAGCGAGGTCTTGCCCGATCCGGTCTGTCCGACGATGGCGATCATTTCGCCGGGCCGCGCCCTGAAGCTGATGTCTTTCAGCACTGGCTGACCGTTGTAGCCGAAGCTGACATTCTTGAACACAACCTCGCCCCGCATTGGTTGAGCCACGCCGGCCGGGTTCTCATCCAGCTCTGTCTCGGTGTTGATCATCTCCAGAATCCGCCGCGCGCTGGCGACGCCCAGTTGAACTAGATCGAAGGAGAAGAGCGAGATGAAGGTGGGGAAGCGGAGCGTGCCCAGCAGCCCCATGAAGGCGACGACCTGGCCTAGGGTGAGGGCGCCTCCGCGCCAGAGCAGCATCGCGTGCAGGAACCCGCCGGCCCAGGCCACGGTGAAGGCCAGCATAGGCCAGTAGCGGGCTTCGATTTCGCCCTTCTTGATGAAGTAGTCGCGGAACTGGCGGGCGTTCTGGGTGAATTTGTCCCACTCGTAGCGCTCCTGGACGTTGGCCTTGACGACCTCGATGCCGGCGATGGCTTCGGTCAGGCCGGCGTTCATCGTGCCAAATTCCTCGCGCAGGGCGCGGCTGACGGGGCTGAGCCGGCGGTTGTAGTCCCAGACGGTGATGGCCAGCAGCGCGAGGAAGATCATGGGAACTAGCAACAGCTCGAATTTGAGCCGACCGATCAGGGCTACGGGGACGAAGATGGCCATGGCCGAGTCGGTGATCAGCATCACGCCGGGGCTGAGCATCAGGTTGAGCTGGTGGACGTCGTTGGTGGCGCGCGCCATGATGTCGCCGATGCGCTGCTGGCCGTGGAAAGTCTGACTCTTGCCCAATAAGCTGACATAAAGTTCATCACGGGCGTCGCGCTCCACGCGCTGAGCCAGGAACTCGATGCTGAAGTTGCGCGCCAGTCCCATCAGACCCTGACCGGCAGCGAGTCCCATGGCGCCGGCGGCCAGCGTCAGCAGCATGCGCGTTTCCCAGCCAGGCGACGTGATCAGGTCAAAGGCACGGCCGATGAGGATCTGGATGTAGCTGTAGCAGGCGTTGTTGATGACGGCAGCCAGTACCATAGCCAGGGGAAATAGGGGGTAGCGCGCGATGTGCGACAGGATCCAGCGTACAGGGCCGGCGCGATCGTATGGGTGCTCGTTTTCGAGTCGAAATTCTCGTTTGGTCAATAGCTTGCGCTTTCCATAGGAGATAAGTATACTACAGATGAGGCGCAGGTGCACTCTATGAATGTCTGGCGTTCCCCCACGATGCTTGGACGCTGAAACTTGTTTCAGGCTAGATTGTAGGGGGCAGAATGCTTTCGTGTAGTCATAGCCACTACACAAACCCCTCAACCCACATCCCCACTAAACACCCAAACTAAGCTACACGAAGTGGCCTTGATCATCATTTCGGCTATTGGCTTCCGCCTGCTCCCACTGGATTTGGCAATCCAAGCCAAGCTAGTGGCCGAAGCGATGATCATACTCCACGAAGCAAACCGCGGCTTGACGCCAAGCGTGTTGTTTCATATAATCCCGGTGCTTACCCATGCCCACATCGGGCACTACGCCGGCTTGGTCCACCTGGGGCGCGAGGTGATGGGCACCCAGCGCATGCCCGTCTACGCCACATCGAAGATGGCGGATTTCTTGCGGAATAACGCTCCCTGGTCCCAACTGGTTGATTTGAACAACATTGAGCTTCAATCACTTCCACCTACAGCGCCCACCGCCCTCGGCGCTAATTTGTGTGTGACGCCCTACTTGGTTCCGCACCGCGATGAGCTCGCCGACACGATCGCTGTGGTAGTACGAGGGGCGACTCAGCAGTTGTTTTACTGTCCGGATATTGACGCCTGGGACGAATGGGACTACGACGTGCACGACTTCGTGAGCGAGATGGACGTGGCGGTGCTGGATGCTACCTTTTTCAGCGCCGAAGAGGTAGCCGGCCGCGGCTTGAGCGGTGTCCCGCACCCCCTAGCGACCGATACCGCTGAGCGGCTTGCCGGCGTCGATTGCGACGTGTACCTGACTCACCTCAACCACACGAATCCGCTGCTAGCACCAGGACCCGAACGGGATTGGCTAGCATCACACAGCATCCGAGTAGGGGGCTTTGGGCAGCGATGGGCTCTGTAGCTTGACAATGTTAAATTCCGTACACGTCAAAAGGTGTTAGGGCGAGCGACTCACTCCACCTTCATCTCCTGGCGTGCGACCGTCACCGCCGTCAGCGGCACAGCTTCCCGGAACTCGAAGAAGCGCACAATCTCCGGCGCTTCGTGGCGACGCAGGTTGTCCGCCCACCGGGCGCTGATGGATTGATACAACAGCTCGGCGGTGACGGAGAATGGCCCTTGGGCATCGCCTACACCGACGACATAGTGGATGCGGTCGCCGCCGCCGTCGAAATCCGCGTCGTCTAGCGCTCGTCCGTACGCTGCGATCTCGGCTGGCGCGGTGCCCTTGTCGAAGCCAGCCGGCAATACCCGATTGTCCTTCGCGTACTCGGCGGCGTGCATCAGCACCGTGGTGATGTCACCGGTGGTGTTGCGTATGATGGTCTCGTAGATCTGCACCTGGTCTGGCTGATCGATGACCTGATAGTGCGGTTCGTACGCCGTTGCGTCCGTGTCGTTCACGTTGCCGGCGATGGAGCCATCGGGGTTGACGGCCCCCGACTCGAAGACCACTTCCCCGTCGGCGTCCCGCACGGCGAAGTGCAGCCACGCCCGCCGCGCTGGGTACGAACTGGGGAACTTGTGGCCGGCCTGATTCTCGACGACTACGTCGCAAGACAGCCGTGCATCGGACAGGTTCGGATTCTCCACACGTACGGTAGCGGTGCGACGCTGGAGTTGGTCCAGCGTGCGCTCAATGGTGGCGTCGAAATCGTCACTGGAGGCGGTGACGGCCATCTCACTAGCGAAAGTCTTGAGCACTTGGGGCATGTAGGTGTTCCCGCCGACGAAGATGTGCTGGCTGAACGGGCTACGAGGTGGACCGCCGGTAACGGAGAGCTGGACACCGCCCTGGGGCGCCGGCATATGACAACTCTGACAGCTCTTGGTCTCCACATAGTCACTGTGAAGCCATTCGAGATACGGCGTTTGCTCCGGGAATCGCCCCGCGATCTCACCCGAGGGAGAGATGACGGATGTGAACAACGTGTGGCAAGTAGCGCACATTTCGGACTCGCTGAGGTGCGGGCCTTGCGTCGGTACAAAGCCCGACCCACCCTGCATGACGGCGATCTGAGCTTCGTCTACTGTGTAAGGACCGAACCCCAATCGCTCACCCATCGGCAGCTCCGTGTCGATCACCCACCCACCGCTGAAGCTATCGGGATCGCCCAGTCCTTCGGCCGCGATCTGGTGGCAAGCGGTGCAGGCGACGCTATCCATGGCCAGAGTGTGTAGCTCATCCTCTGAACTTAGATAGCCTGCGTCCAACACCTGGCCTTGCCCGCCCCGCGCCACGCTGGTGAAGCGCGCCATGGGCATGTGGCAAGTGGCACATTTGTCCTCGATGGCCGCCTGGTAGTCGGGCGAGCTGAGCACCTCGCTGCGCAGCGTGGCTTGCCAAAAGACATCGCGTGCCGAGTTAGCCATCATGGTCGAGCACCAATCGGCATCGGTGGAGACGTCGGCGCCGGCTTCGTCTACCATGTTGGTGTGACAGAGGGCGCAAGCGCCGGAGGCGGCGAAGAACCGGCCGCGTTCCACCGGCAATGCCCTTCCGGAGTGCCCGGTCGGCGCCGGCTGTGTGGTTGTCTCTACCGGCACTGACTGGGTCGGTTCCGGCGTCGGTGTCGCCAGTTTGCGGGCGATCTGTGGCGGGGTGCTCGGGCCGGATCGGGCGTGGATGATCAGAAGACCGAGGGTCAGCAACAAGGCCACGAGG
>JAANWY010000231.1 GCA_018263655.1 Anaerolineales bacterium
CCGTGCTATACTGAACCCGCACCCCTCGATACGGCCTCCACCACGTTCCGGCCTACTCGGGATGCTGGTCGTGATTCCGGTAGATAACTGGTGACTCATTTGTGCCAAGCATCACTAGTTGCATTCTCACGCCCTCCGAACGTGCTCCGCATTGTAGATCAGGTTCAGGTGGCACTGGTCGTTCAGTTGGGTGAGCCGCAGCCGGCCGGTTGTTCCTTGGACGATGTTGATGCCGGCGTTATTCACGACAAAATGGCTGATCTGATCCAGATCGATGCCCAGCACCTTGGCGATAATCACCTTGATCGGGATATCGTGCGATACAACGACAACGTGATTTCCGTCCTCGCGCGCGACGATCTCCTGCCAGGCTCGCAGAACGCGTTGTTGCAGCGACAGGCAGTGCTCGCCGCCGGGCATTTGCGTCTGGCTCGGGCGCGTCAGCCACGCCTGAAAAGCGGCAGCGAAGTGTTGCTGCACCTCTCGCTCGGTGAGGCCCTCCCAATCCCCGTGATCGATTTCGGCCAGCCCCTCAACCGTTGTGATTGGCACATTGTGGTGTTCGGCGATGGTGTCGGCCGTCCGGCGAGCGCGCCGCTGCTGGCTGCTGTAGATTGCGTCCAGTGTTTCGTGCCGCAGAGTCTGAGCCACAGCTTCGGCCTGCCGGCGCCCCAATGCCGAGAGGGGTGGGTCCTGCTTCCCCTGAATGCGGCCGGCCGCATTCCAGGTTGACTGGCCGTGACGCACGAGATAGATGGTTGTCATAAGTCGGGCGTGAGCAGCTAGATCCGAACCTGAGTAACGTCGTACAGACCGGGCACTGAGACGACTTCCTGAAACGTCGCGTCCGGGATAGGTTCGTCTAGGCCCAGCACCATCATGGCCCGGCCACGTGGAACGATTCGCCCGACTTGCATGAAGGCGATGTTCACGTCACCTCGGCCCAAAATGGTGCCGACCTTGCCGATCATGCCTGGTCGATCTTCGTTAAGGCATGCCAGCAGGTAACCGTCCGGCACAAAGTCGATCCAGTAGTCGTCTACGCGCACGATGTGTGGCTCTCCACGCATCACGGTGCCGGCAATGGATCGCTCGTGGCCGTTCGCTTTGATCTCCAGGGTGATGATGTTGGCGAATGGCTCGGCATCCGGGCGTTTCTCTTCGACGATGTTGAGATTGCGCTCCCTGGCGATGACGTGAGCGTTCACCAGGTTGACGCGTTCTTCAATCACGGACTGGAGTAATCCTCGCACGACGGCGGCCTTGATAGGTGTCGTGTCGATCTGAGCCAGTTCGCCGCCGTACACGATGCGCGCCTGCTCGATGCGGCCCGGTGCGATCTGAGTGTAGAACCGCCCCAGACGTACCGCCAGGTCGAAGTAGGGGGCGACACGTTCCAGTGTCTCGGGCGGGACGATGGGGGCATTCAGCGCATGTTTGGGGAGCCGGCCCTCCAAGACGGCAATGACCTGCTCCGCGATGTCGCGGGCGACGCCGGCCTGGGCTTCTTCGGTCGAGCCTCCCAGGTGCGGTGTGGCGATCACGCGGGGGTCGTTGAGCAGCGGATGATCGGCGGGCGGTGGTTCCTGGCTGAATACGTCCAATGCTGCGCCGGCGATCCGTTCCGCGTCCAGGGCCCGGAGGAGAGCCTCTTCGTCGACCAGACCACCGCGCGCACAGTTGATGAGCCGGGCGGTGGGTTTCATCAGGGTCAACGTCTCGTCGTTGATGAGATTCTCGGTGTCGGCGTTTAGGGGCAAGTGCAAAGTCACGAAGTCGGCTGTGCCAAGCAGGCTAGGCAGGTCCATGAGCTGAACGTCGTACCGCGCTGCACGCTCGGTAGACACGTACGGATCGTAGGCGACAATCTTCATCTCCAGGCCATGGGCCCGCTTGGCAACCTCTGTCCCGATCCGCCCGAGCCCGACGATGCCCAGAACCTTGCCGCGCATCTCCACACCGACGAACTTTTTGCGTTCCCAGCGCCCGTGGCGTAGGGACTCGTTAGCTTGGGGTACCTGACGTGCCAGGGCCAGCATCAGGGTGATGGCCTGCTCCGCAGCGGCGATGGTATTCGCTGTCGGCGCGTTGACGACGATGATGCCCCGTCGGGTGGCAGCGTCGACATCGATGTTGTCGATGCCGACGCCGGCCCGCCCGATGACGCGCAGTTTCCGGCCCGCCTCGATGACGTTGGCCGTGACCTGCGTGCCACTTCGTACGATCATGGCGCTGAAGTCACCGATGGCGTCGATGAGTTCAGCTTGGCTCAAGCCCGTCTTGACGTCCACGGCAGCGTGTTGTTCCAGAAGCTCAAGCCCTTCCGGGTCGAGAGGGTCGCACACGACGACACGACTGCGTTGTGTTTCGGCTGGCTGGAGCATCGTTAGCTGTACGTCTTGTACCGCTTCTGGTGTCATCATCTTTCTGCCAACTCTTCAGCGACTGCCGCCAGTGCCGCGTCGATGGCAGGTTCGCTGACATTTCCCAGGTGACCGATACGGAAAATCTTACCCTTCAGTGGCCCGTGGCCGCCGGACAAGATCACTCGGTGTTTCTCCGCCAGCCGGCGCCGCAGTTCCGCCACGTCGAGATCGGCCGGCGCCTGCACGGCGGTGACAGTGTTCGATGCGTACTGCGGGGTGGCGAACAGCTCTAACTCCATCTCCTGGACGCGCTGGCGCGTGTGGTCGGCGACGCGTTGGTGCCGGGACCAGATGTTGTCGACGCCCTCTTGGCGCATCAGGCGCAGCGCGGCGGTGAGACCGTAGAACAGGTTGACGGCCGGCGTCCACGGCGTCTGGTTCGCCAATAGCTTCTTTTTGGCTGCGGTCAGGTCGAAGTAGAAACGCGGCATCGTCGCCTGAGCATGGGCTGCCCAGGCAGCATCACTGAACGCGATGTAGGCCAGGCCAGGTGGGATCATCCAGCCCTTCTGTGAACCGGTCACCAGCACGTCGATGTTCCAGGCGTCGACTTCCAGTTCGATGCAGCCGGCCGAGCTGATGGCGTCGACTATTAGGAGTGGCGGTGTATTGTTGGCTTTCACTACGGATGCAATGTCCCGCAGCGGGTTGGTGACGCCCGTTGAGGTCTCATTGTGCGTTACGAGTACGGCGCGCACGTCCGGGTGCTCGTCCAAAGCCGCGCCAATGTCGTCGGGAGCGGCTGCGGTGCCCCAGGTGTGATCCAGCGGGACGATGTCAGCGCCGTAGGCGCTTGCAATCGTGCGAAACCGCTCGCCGAATTTGCCGCCGGCTGCAGAGAGCACGCTGTCGCCGGGTGAGAGGGTGTTGACGACGGCCGCTTCCATAGCCCCGGTGCCGGATGCCGTGAGCACGAACACGTCGTTCGTGGTGCGCAGCATCTCTCTCAGTCCTTCCGCCACCTCGGCATGGATTGCGCCGAATGTGCGGCTACGGTGGCTCATCATCGGCTGGGCTAAGGCCTCCCGTACCTCGGCCGGCAGCGGTGTCGGTCCCGGGATGCGGAGGTTCAGATCGTCAGGTATGTTGAACATTGTTCCTCGGCAATGCCCCTCAATCGCAGTGTTGTTCGATCGCCGAAGGTCTCCGACCGAGGCGAATGTGGGCTCGGTCAGGAGACTCTCGCCCAGCACCCACAGGGAGACCTTCGGCCAAAGCCCATAGTAGAGTGCAGACTCTCAGGTGTGTCGAGCACGTCGCCCCATAAATGGCAAGGGCGGCACCTCTCGATGCCGCCCCGTTGCTTCTATGGCCTTGTCTGGCTGCCACCCGGCGCTGGGCGGCTCTTTTTACATGAATTACCGCCGGCTACGGCCACCGCCGGGGCGGTCCATTTCGCGTGCCGTCTCCAGATCCCAACCCTCCAGGATTGCCTGGCGGGAGAGACGTATCTTGCCCTCGCGGTCGATGTTGGTGATCATTACTAGGATTTCATCGCCAACGCGTACTACATCTTCCACACTCTTGACATGGTGGTCGCTGAGTTGTGAGATGTGAACCATGCCGTCGGTGCCGGGTATGATTTCCACAAAGGCGCCGAAGCCAGTTGTTCGAACGACTTTGCCCTTGTAGACCTTGCCGACTTCGGGTTCTGCTGTCAGTTCGTTGATCCACTCGATGGCAGCCTCGGCGGCTGGCCCCTCCGTCGCGGCGATGAAGATCGTCCCATCGTCCTCGATGTCAATCTTGGTGTCGGTTTCCTCGGTGATGGCACGAATCATCTTGCCGCCAGGACCAATGACTTTGCCGATCTTCTCGGGATCGATCTTGACAGTGGTGATGCGCGGTGCGTACGGACTCATTTCCTCGCGTGGTTCGGCGATGACGGACGTCATCTGATCCAGGATGAACAATCTCGCCTCACGAGCTTGCTCGAGGGCTTCGGCCATGACCTCGTAGCTGATGCCCTTGATCTTGATGTCCATTTGCAGGGCATTGATGCCTTCGCTTGTGCCGGCCACCTTGAAGTCCATGTCGCCCAGGTGGTCTTCCATCCCCTGGATGTCGGTGAGAATCCGGTAGCGATCGGTGTCCGGATCGGTGACGAGGCCCATGGCGATACCGCTGACGGGCTTGTGAATGGGAACGCCGGCATCCATCAGCGCCAGCGTACTGGCGCACACGCTGGCCATCGATGTTGACCCGTTCGAACTGAGCGCTTCCGATACAACGCGGAGGGTATATGGAAAGTCCTCTGCGCTGGGGATCATTGGGCGTAAGGCCGTCTCAGCCAGCGCACCATGACCAATCTCGCGCCGTTTGGGGCTGCGCAGGAACCAAGTCTCGCCGGTGCTGAAAGGTGGGAAGTTGTAGTGGTGGATGTAGCGCTTGGACTCCTCGGGACGCAGCGTGTCCAGGCGCTGCTCTTCACCGATGGTGCCGAGCGTTGCGATGCTGAGTACCTGGGTCTCGCCGCGAGAGAAGAGGCCCGAGCCGTGCGCTCGAGGTGATAGTTCGACCTCGACAGCGATGGGGCGGACGTCTCGCGAACCTCGTCCATCGGGGCGTTCGCCACGCTCCAGGATCGTTTCACGTACCTCTTCCTTCAGCAAGTCGTTGAATGCGCTCTTGATCTTGTCGGGTTCGAAGCCGTCCACCGACGGGTCGAGGCCCTCGTCTTCCTCTGCGAAAGCGTCGACGAGTTCGTCACGCAACGCGTCCAACGCCTCGCCGCGTTCCTCTTTCGTCGTTGTCTCAGCGACAACTTCGCCCAGCCGGCTGCCCAGTCGATCAGCCAGTGCTTGCTGAACGTCGTCTTCACTCTCGACAGGGGGGACTTCGCGCTTGGGCTTGCCGACCTCGTCCGCCATTCGGGCCTGCAGCGCAATGATCGGCTGCATGGCGTCATGACCGAGCTTGATGGCTTCGAGCATCACGTCCTCGGAGACTTCGTCGGCGCCACACTCGACCATGATGATGGCATCGGCAGTGCCGGCCACGCGGAGGTCGAGCTGGCTCTCCTCTAACTCGTCGGTTGTTGGATTGATGATGAGTTCATCATCAATCATGCCGACACGAACAATCGCGATCGGCTCTGGGAATGGAATGTCGGAGATCATCAGCGCGGCTGATGAGCCGATCAAAGCCGGGATGTCGAGGAAGTTCTCGCCGTCCGATGAGAGGGTGGTGATGATGATCTGCGTTTCGTAGTCCCACCCCTTCGGGAAGAGGGGGCGTAGCGGCCGATCGATTAGGCGATCGACGAGGATGGCGCTCTCTGAGGGCCGGCCTTCACGGCGGAAGAAGCCGCCAGGGATGCGGCCGGCGGCATATAGCCGCTCCTCCAGGTCGATCGAGAGGGGGAGAAAGCTGATGTCGCGGGGTTCCTGCGAGGCTGTAGCCGTTACCAGGACGATGGTATCGCCCAGTTGGACGGTGACCGCACCGCCCGCCTGGCCGGCCAATTTGCCGGTCTCTAGGACGAACTCCTTGCCGGCGATCGTGGTTGAATAACGATGTACCTTCTTGTCGGTCAGCGCAATCTCAGCGAGATCGTCGCCAACCAGACCTTGCATAGTGGTTTCCATAAAGTGTTACAAACCTCCAAACTTATGAGTGGGCAATCATAGGCTAGTCGAGCGCGCTTGTGAGAGTGAACACGATGACTGCCACCCGCCTCAGCCGGCAAGCCGGTGTGCGTCTGGAGGTCAGGGACTGGAAGCTGAACCCCACATCCTGGACAGGTGCTTCCACAGGTGGGTGAGACCCAATTTCCAATTCCTGTACCCCCAGACTCAGCCCAGCTAACCGGCAGCGTTACGGGTGTTCGCCAACGCAATTCTGTCGGGCCAAAACACAGGCCGACACACAAAAAGTAGGCGGGCTAACGGCACCGTCTACTTTCGCGTGTTGGTCCGGTTATCTGCGTAGGCCGAGTCGCTTGATAACGTCTCGGTAGCGGTCCGGTGCTTTGTTGTTCAGGTAGTTCAGTTGCCGGCGCCGCTGCCCGACGAGCTTTAGTAGACCACGGCGCGAGTGATGATCGTGCTTGTGTGCGCGCAAGTGGTCGACGAGTCCATTGATGCGCTCGGTGAGGAGCGCGACCTGTACCTCGGGCGACCCGGTGTCATCCGGGTGTCTCTTGAAGTTCTCTATGATTGTTTGTTTTTCTTGTTTATCCAAAGTCACGTGTTCAATCCTCCCAATCGGGCGATCCCGCCCGCTTGTTTGCTCGATCAGCAAGTCGTATTATACCACACCTAGGACACAGTGCAAAACAGTAATGGGCGTGTCCAGAATAAGTTGGCAGCCCCCCGTCAACACCGCTGTGGCCGGTCGCCGCTTCGCTTACAGACCGCGCCACCCGCCGTGGCACGGTCAGGCGACCGGCCACAGCGGTGTTAGTGTAGAACATTTGTCTAGTGTGACATTGTCAAGTTAGCTAGCCAATTCGATCTGGTAGCTCAGCAATGCGGTCAGCAGTTGGACGCAGTGCTGTACGTCCGCGTATGCCACCATCTGGGATGGGGTGTGCAGGTAGCGCGTGGGGATAGACACGACGCCGGCCGGCACGCCTTCTCGCGTGACCTGGATAGCTCGCGCGTCTGTGGAACCGAACTCCAACACTTCGAGCTGGTAGGGGATCTCGTGCTCTTGCGCCGTTTCGACTAACAGGCGCTTCACACCCGGGTGCGCCAGCATGCCCCGATCTTTCACTTTGATGGCCGGCCCTTCATCGAGAGCGACGGCCATGGGGTGGGCTTCGGGCGTATCGCCGGTTGCCGTCACGTCGATGGCGATGGCGACATCGGGCGCAATGCCGAAAGCCGACGTTGTCGCCCCTCGGAGGCCGACCTCTTCCTGCACTGTGAACACTCCGTAGACTTCGTGCGGTGTGTCTGCCAGACCTCTGAGCGCCTCTATCAGAACGGCGCAGCCAATCCGGTCGTCGAAATTCTGTGCGATGAGCCGGCCTCCCTGATCGGCGAACTGATGGCGGAACGCCGCAGCATCTCCAACGGAGACTGGCACATCGTCTTGGCTGGCGGCGCCCACGTCCAGGAAGATTGAGTGGGCGTCGGGGTTCGATGTAGGCAGTGGCTTACCTTCTACACCAAAAGTTCCCTCGACGCCGTTGGCGAAAACGACGCGCGCACCGATCAGGGCCGTCGTCAGCACCCCGCCAATAGGCGCAAACCGCAGGAATCCGTCGTCGTCGACATGGGTGACGATAACGCCGATTTCGTCCATGTGAGCCGCCAGCATCACGCGCTGGCCGTTCCCGTCGCGCGGGCGCCGGACCGTGATCAGGTTGCCCAAGGCGTCGATCCGGTACTCGTCGACAACGTCTTTGATCTCGCCAATAATGGCTTCGCGGATCTGCTCCTCGTTCCCGCTCGGCCCGAAGGTCTGGCACATTTTTCGGATAAGGGTTTTCATCTCGATTGTGTCTCCTCGGTGTGCGTCCACGCGTCGGGGAGTCTCTGAAGAGCGTGGGTCATGAGTTCGATCGTGTGTGTGAAGTCTTCTGGGCTAAGCAGGGACGCCGGCGAATGCAGATAGCGGCAGGGCACTGATACCACGGCTGAGGGAATGCCCTCCTGAGCCAGGTGAATGGCGCCGGCGTCTGTGCCGCCCAGACCAGGCTGCTTGAACTGATAGGGTATGTCGTGCTCTTCCGCCGTTGTCACCAACAGGTTGACCAGCCGGCGGTCGGCGAAGAGCCGGCGATCCATGAGGGTGATGGCCGGCCCCTTCCCAATCTCCGTGGTAGAGCTGACGTCCTTGTCCTTCGGGAGATCGTCAGCGATTGTTGCTTCCAGCACGAATGCCACGTCGGGGTTGATGTCGAAAGCCGCGACGCGTGCGCCTCGCAGCCCCAGTTCTTCCTGGACAGTGAAAGCCGCGTGCAACTCGAACGGATAGTCGTCTGCATGCAGGGTGGCGAGCAGGGTGGCCAGCACGGCGCAGCCGGCTCGATCATCGAACGCCTTGTTCTTGACGAGATTGCCGGTTTGACTAAACTGCGCGTCGAAGGTGACATAATCGCCCGGGCTGACGTGCTTCTGCGCATCGCTGCTGCTGGCGGCGCCGATGTCGATGACCAAGTCTTTGATGTCTAGTACTTTACGTGCTTCCCGGCGCTCCATCAGGTGTACGGGCTTGACGCCAATGATGCCCGGTATATCGTCGTCGCCGATGCGGACGGTTTTGGAAAGCACGATGCGCGAGTCAATGCCGCCGATGGTGCGGAACTTGAGTGTGCCGTCGCTCTGCACGTGCAGTACCATGAAGCCGACCTCGTCCATGTGGGCGGCGACCATGACGCGCCGCGGCTCGCCGGCCCCGCTTTGTTCAGGGGCCGGCCGCTTGACGGCGAGGAGGTTGCCCAGGTTATCGACACGAACCTCGTCGACGTGGTCTTGGATCGCCTGGCGGATGATGCGGCGTACGGCTGTTTCGTTGCCGGCAACACCGCGGGCGTTCGACAGTTTCTCGAGTAGCTTTAGCGGTTCCATGCTGTCTCCATATTGTTCTGGCGCATTGGGGTAAAAGTCGCACGCTGCCCACCGAATTCATTCGGTGTCTGCTACAGGAAACGTGTTTTAACACGTTTGAACGTGTTTCGCAGTATCAGGCCATGAATTCATTCATGGGGCGTCGTGTCACTTTTGCCCCTATGGGTTATGACAGATCTACTTCAATTTCAGTGTCTCAAGAAAGCCATCATCCAGTTCACGGATGAAGTGTGCCAGCAGCCGGCCGGTGCGTTCAACATCCTTGAAGGATAGCATCTCCACCGATGTGTGCATGTTGCGGATCGGAATCGAAATGAGCGCCGTGGGGATGCCGGCGCGCGTGACCTGCATGGCCCAGGCGTCGGTCCCTGTCGCGCCCGGGGGCACTTCTATCTGATGTGGTATTTCGTATTTCTTGGCCACGGAGACGAGCTTATGGAAAACCTTGGGGTGGATGTTGGGACCCTGCGCAATGCCGCACCCCTTGTCCAACTTGATGCTTTCTTCCTCTTTTACGCCTGGCTGAGTGGCGAAGGTGACGTCCAGCGCGATGCCCACGTCTGGATTTACGTTGTAGGTGCTCGTCATGGCGCCCTTGAGCCCTACTTCTTCTTGGACCGTGGCCACGGCGTAGACGTCCCACGTGTGTTGAATCGTTTGCAGATCGTGCAGCGCGGCCAGTATGGCAGCGACGGAGGCGCGATCGTCCACAGCCTTGCTGGCCATGAGGCCGTTCTGCAGCTCCAACGCTTCGCGTTTGATGGTGATCAAATCGCCCACCGAGACGAGGTCTGCCAGCCGATCGTGGGGCAGGCCGATGTCGATGAAGAGCTTGTGGATCGGCGTGACCTGCTTGCGTTCCTTGGTGGACAGAACGTGGGGTGGCCGGCTGGCGATGATGCCGGGCAGCGGTTCCTGTCCGTGGACGATCACTTCCTGGCCAGGGAGCACCCGGGGGTCGAAGCCACCAACCTGGCTGAAGCGCAGGAATCCCCTGTCCAGCTTCGAGACGATGAGGCCGATCTCGTCCATGTGGCTGGCGAGCATGATGCGCCCCGGTGCCGGTTCGGCCCCTCGCTTGAGGGCAATCACGTTGCCCATCGCATCCTGGCGCACTTGGTCGCCAAGGGGCGTGAGTAGCTCGGTGGTGAGGCGCCGCACGGCGTGCTCGTAGCCTGAGACGCCGGCTGCTTCCGTCAGCTGTTTCAGCGTTTGCTTGATGTCCATGTTGGTTCGCTTTCACTCACGATCACTAGCACCTTATGAGTGGAGTTCTGGTAGTAGCGTTCAGCCACCCTTGCGAAGGTTGAGAGTAGCCGTGGCAGTGCCCTGGCAAGAGACCGATTTTCGACTGGCGAGGGACCCTTCAACCCGAATGCGCTTGGCGAACCTTCGCAAGGGTCCCCATTACCTGAACGGTTACTTCTTGCGTAGTGAGCAAGAAAATAGGTAACTGCTCAGGCTATCGCCCGGCTATCGCCCGGCTATCGCCTTCGCGGTTGAGAAATGCGGAAAAGATGGGGGTGTGGGGGCGGCCGCCCCCACACCCCCATCTTT
>JAANWY010000232.1 GCA_018263655.1 Anaerolineales bacterium
TATCTTACGAGAGCAGAGATCCGAGCCTTCGAGAGGACCTTGCCGAAGGCCTGGGGCATCACGCCCGGCGCGCAAGGTCCCGCGGGACACTCTGGCGTGATAAACGCATCCGGATCCACGATGGACTGGCGGGTGTAGGCTTCAGCGCCCTCAACGCCGGCCTCGGCGGCACGCTCTTCGGCCACCGTCCCAAGATGGGTGAGGTCGGGACCGACTTGGCTCTGGGATACACCCTCGATAGCGTGGCAACTGGTACAGCCTTCAGACTTGAACAACTCCCCACCCACAGTGACCAACTGGGATTCGGGAATGGGCGTCTCTTCGGCTTTCACGATGCCTTCTGGCAATTCACCGGCTGTCGGTTCCCAATTCAAGATGAAGTTGGCAAGATCCTGAATCTCATCGTCGCGCAGGGGACCACCGATCTTCTCGCTCCACGGTTGCATCACCGTGCCGGGCCGGCCGGCAGAGGTCGCGCTCTTGACGTAACTTTCCACAGAACCCGTCCAATCCATCTGAGCGATGCGGCCATCCGGCCCCGTGTCAAATAGAACCGGCGTATTCAGTGTCGGGCCAGTTCTGCCCTCGCCGTAAGTCCCGTGACAGAGGGAACAGTTGGTCTCGTATAACATGGCCCCATTCTCGGTGGATCGCGCGTGCTGCGCCTGCGTCCTCTCATCCAGACCAACTGCCAAGTCGTTCACTCCCACGAAGAGGATAATGAACGTGGTCGCCAGGATCAGCAGCAGTCCAGCAGTAATCTCAAGGCGTATCATATTGATGTCGTCTCCTACGTCAGTCGTGCTTGGCATCTCGGTGTATGAAAGCAACTTGCTCAGCGTCAGTGTCCTCGGATTTCTTGGTGGAATCCTCCCAATCGATCCTCATCGTGACCCGCTTGAGATCCTGCTGCCACGGCTCGACAATCATCTCGGCTTGCGTCCCCTCACCGAAGGTTTCCAGTGTCTGGGCTTTGAAGTCCGCCAGAATCTGCTCGAACTGCGTCGGATTCTCGGGTGCAACGAACTCATCGACGTCATACGCACCGATCGAGATCCCGTCATAGCCCAGTTCTCGAACCGGGCCGGGACTGGTCACGAAGATACCAACCCCCTCCTCAGGGATGAACGTCTGGAATATTTCAGCCTGCGGCGGAGACGCAATGCCCCAACCAGGCGTGCCCATATAGCTTAACATCAACGTAGCGATGACAAAGACGAGACCCAGGAAGATGGCAATCGGGCGGTTCTTTGCCAGCCGGCTCGGATTCCGATCGATGTACGGAACCGCGAACAGCAAACCGAAAATCGCCGTCGGCAACACCACACCCATGAACGTCTTGTCACCCAGCTTCAGCAGCCCCTGGATCCAGAGGAAGTACCAGGGTGCTTTTGTGTGGAAGGGTGTGCGCTGGGGATTGGCATGGTGCTCCAGCGGTGCATGGTACCCGGTTGTCACCAGGAGCGCCATGATGAAGAGACCCAACGCCGTTAGGAAGATCTCGTGCGTCAGCAGATCAGGGATCAGATCAATGCGCTCCTCGGCCCGCTTCTTCTCATCCGACGGTAGATCGCCCTCTTCGACCGCCGCCGGCAGCGAAATACTGTGCTCCCGCGCGACTTTGTAGTAATGGACGCTGATGAAGACGATGACGACAAGTGGCACCAGCAAGACATGTAACAGGTAGAAACGCAACAATCCGCCAGCGCTGATATCGGGTGCGCCACGTAACAGCAGGTTTGCCTGCTCACCTCCAACCGGAGCCGCTTCCGCCATGCTGGTGCCGATGGTCACGGCCCAGTAGGCCAACTGATCCCACGGCAGAAGGTAGCCACTGAAGCTCAACAAGAGCGTCCCCAGCAGCAAGACCACGCCAGTAAGCCAGGTGAACTGCCGCGGATGTTTGTAGGATCCCGTCAGGTATACCCGCAGCATATGCAACACGACAGTGGCCACCATCAACTCGGCCCCCAGCCGGTGCATGTCCCGCATAAACTGGCCAAACGGCACGTTGCCGATGATATTGAGCATATCGCCGTAGGCCGTGGCCGGCGAGGGTGCGTAGAAGATCATCAGAATGAGACCGGTAATGGTCTCAATGATGAAAAAGAAGGCGCTGAACCACCCCAACCGAAAGGTGTGGGTGAACCACGTCGATCCCCTCTGGTAATACTTGGGGCGAATGTGGAGCATAAACGACTTGACGTGTGCCTTATAGCGAGGGTTCGGACGCTCCGTCGCCTCGTCCCCTTGGAGGATGGCACGAACTTCGCGTAGGCCGATGCCCGCCAGGACCACCCGAGCCGTCTCATCCACTTTTGCGACCACCTGGCTCTGCCACCAATCAATCGACGTGAAACGATCCACGTACGACTGGATTTCGGTGCGCAAATCACGGAGTCTACCGAGATCAATCACAATACCCGACCTCCTTACTTATGCTTGCCCTGAAGCCTGGCACCCGTATCGACCATCACCTGCGCATCTGGGTCTGGAACGGGCGTTGGGACGGGGCCTTCCTCTGCCGGCGTCTCAGCTAACACGTTGCCTTGGTCGTCCTCGACTCGAACGACGAACATGTCCAGGTTGCGTGGCGCCGGCCCTGTCAGATACTGGCCGGTCCGCGAGAACTGGGAGCCATGACACGGGCAGATGAACCGGTTCTCCGTCGCCTGCCACTGGAACAGGCAGCCCAGATGGGTGCACACGATGTACAGCGCGTAGACCCCCTCCTCCGAACGAACAAACCAGAAGCGCCCCTTGCTATTCTTCTCCGGCGCAATACCGACTTCAGGCAAGTTAATGGCCGGCCCCAGGGGAAACACACCACCGAACTCGCCGGCCCGGAAGCGGGGCATGGCGAACAGATAGCTGACCCCGGCAAGTTGGGCTGTGAAGATGCCCAATGACGCCAGCCAGGCGTAGTTTAGGAACTCGCGACGGGTGACACCGTCGCCTTCCTCGATTTCGACTTCAGCAGCCGTCGCTTCAACACTCATGCGAAATTCTCCTTATGATTACAGACCCGTAACTGCTCACCCTTCCGCAGGCTTGGACTCCTTTTTCGACTATCAAGCATTATGGAACGGGTTAAATCGCATGCATGCAATTATAATACTAGAGCTTCACTTGTCAAGGTGACACAGCTGGTGTTTCCTCATACGTCTCCAGCGGCTGTGGCGCCTGGGTGTAGGGCCAAACACCCAAGACCTGTCTGCGTGCTCCGCACAGGCAGGCCTGAAACAAGTTTCAGCGTCCAAGCGACGTCCCTTCGGTACTTATCACTGGATTCACACCATCCACAATGCTGCGGTTGTCCCTGCGGGGGTTGCTGTACGGTCAGAGCGATTTCGAACGGAGCATCACGATTGTCGTCATGGGGGGCTGGGACACCGACTGCAACGGCGCCACCGTGGGCTCCGTCGTCGGAGCGACGCAGGGCGCCCAGGCGTTGCCCGAGAAGTGGGTTGGCCCACTGAACGACCGCGTACGCAGTTACATCATCGGCTATGATAACGCTCACATCTCGGAACTGAGCCGGCGCACGGCGACTGTCGCACGGCAAATGCGGGAGCAGTTCTGAAAGCTGACCGACGGATGACTTCGCCGGCTGCTACGAGAAGCACGTTGATGGAGTTTGGAAAGGTGATCCGCCCGTTGACGCGGCGTTCGGCGAGGTGATGTACACGACGTACCAGGCGTTCGGGGACGAGTTCGTCGCCGCCGAGGAGATTGTTTTGGAGGCAATGCGCGGCGACTCGCCCTCTGTCGCGACGCTGCGCGAAGCCCGTGCTGAATCCAAAACCCGAATCGCGGATCTGCGCTCGCGCGTTTCGCGTGCAAGATGACATACGCGAGACAACGGACTGCCTGGAGCTCGTGTCCTTGACACCCTGCACTTGACCCGTACATGGTCTACACATACAATTCGCTCATGGGTTATCAGTGGGATCCCGAAAAGGCGCGCGTTAACCTTGAGAAGCACAACGTTGACTTCGCCGATGCAGTCGGTATCTTTGAGGATGAGTGGGCGTTGACGGTCAAAGAACAGTACGTTGACGACGAGCAGCGTTTTGTCACACTTGGGATGGATTTTTTAGGGCGTGTACTCGTCGTGGTTTACGCCTATCGCGGCAACGATATTCGGTTGATCTCGGCACGGCGCGCTACGAAACGTGAACGGAAGACCTATGAGCAAAAAAGAATACAATTTTGACAACGCCGAGCAAGGTGCGGTTGTGAAGTCTCCTACAGGTAAGACACGTATTACGATCCGAATTGATACGGATATTCTGAACTGGTTCCGAGATCAGGTTCACGAAGCCGGTGGTGGCAATTACCAACCCCTGATCAACGAGGCATTGTGGGAATATATTCACTATCGAGAGGGTGTGCTTGAAGACACCCTGCGTAAAGTGATTCGAGAAGAACTACGGGATTACGGCATCCAATCCACGCCTGACCCTCAACCTTCACAGAGAGAAACTGGCTGAACGCACTCGATGAACCTGCTACCAACGAGCTGCGCATCATCAGCAGCAGCTTCGTGAACTCGTCGAAGGGGGTGTTTCAACACTCCGCCGGCCCCACAGACTGACTTACCACTCAACCTGCCGGAACTCGCCATCCTGCACCTGGTAGATCCAGATTTCGGGGTCGACGAGGTCGCCGTCGGGCTCGAAGCGTAGCTCGCTTAGGAGGGACTCGATGGGGTTCTGGCGCAGGGCCTGGGCGATGGCGCCGGCATTCAACGAACTCGCCTCTCGCACCCCCTCGGCCAGCACCTGCATCGCCACATAGCCGTTCACAGAGTACGTGTCGGGGTTGCGGTACTCCACCGCCTGGTAGGCCTCGATCCAGCGGTCGTCGGCCACGTTGTCGGGGCTGGGCGCAAAGGCGCTGACGTACATCCCCTCGGCGGCGCCGGCCGCCTCGTCAATCGTCGCTGCCAGAAACGCACCGTCGCTGGCCAGCATCGGGACATCCACGCCGGCCTCCACCAACGCCGCCCGCAGGTAGGGGGCTTCGATCTCGTAGCCGGCGTAGAAAATCGCATCCGGGCCGGCCTCCTGAACCTGTGCCACTTCCTCCTCGTACCGGCCCTGCCCCTCCTCGACCTCTAACTCCAGCACTGCCTCAGCGCCGCGCTGCTCCAACTCATCGACCAGCGATGCCGCCAGCCCTTGGCCGTACTCGGTGTTGTTGAAGATCACGGCCACGCGTTGGGCGCCGAGCTGCTCGACCAGGAAGCGGCCATCCACGGCCGCCTGCACAGCGTCGTTGGCGTTCACGCGGAAGAAGTTGTCGTACCCACGCTCCGTCAGGCTCTGCTCCGACGCCGTGGGGGTGATGACGAGCAGTGGCAAATTCTGATAGAGTTCCATCGCCGCCAACGTCTGGCCGCTGTTCAGGTGTCCGATGAGGCCCAGCACACGTTCGCCGGCATCCAGCGCCTGCCGCACTTGCCCCACCTGATCCACCGCCACGTCGCTGTCGGACTCATCGTCCAGCGGGTGGACCACGACGCGATAGCCTAGCAGCCCGCCGGCGCGGTTGATCTGCTCCGCCGCCAGCCGCACCCCACCCAGCACCGTCTGCCCGCCGTTGGCCTGAAAGCCACTCAGCGGCACCGCGACGTAGACGTAGACGTCGCCTTTATTTGGGACGTTGTCTCCGGCACAGCCGGCAATAAGAAGGCTGGTCAGGAGCGTGATAGCACTCAGCAGAAATGTCAGAGGACGGTTCATCATTATGTTTGCTCTCCGAGGAGTTTGCTTTTCTAGTCACGATCGATTACCATATATTTGTAGTAAGTGTCACACGACTTCGTGGGCCAACCATCAGGGTCCTTAACCCCCTAGAAGCTTGGAGGTAGCAAGACTATGACACTTGATGAAATCATCCAAGACATCCACGGCCTGGATGCGGAACTAGCTCAACTGGAGAAGCGCTATGGCTTGCTCTCAGCCGATTTCTATCATCTGTACAAAGCTGGTGAGCTGGAGCAGACCCGCGACTTCATCCAGTGGGTTGGTTACTACGAAGCTAAACTGGCGCGTGAGGCTAGGTACCGAGAAATGATGTACGATTACTTGCGAGAGTTACGTCAGAAAGCGGGCCTTGGTGCCCTGCGTCTCATCCCTGAGCCCTCTGCCACAGGAGCATCTTAGTGCCCATGCCGGATCTTCAGAGCTACGGAGAGCTCATTTATTCCCTGCAAGACCAGTACTCGATCATCCGTCGCTCCACGCTGGTTCTGGCTACTATTGGCCCTACACTGGCTAAACTTGAGGGTCAGGTGACCTTCGAGAGCGATGTGGTTCTGGACGTCTGGGAACTCGTTGACTTCGAAGCCGGACGAATTCTAAAATACAGTTACGAGGTTTATCAGGATGATGAGAAGATCGCCTGGTATGATCCGTTTGAGCATCCTCACATCGCCAAGTTAGCAAGTACCTATCCTCACCACAAACACGTTCCTCCCGATATCAAGCGCAACCGGGTCCCAGCACCTGGTATCAGCTTTGAGCAACCCAACCTGCCGACTTTGATTGAGGAGATTGAACGCGATATCCTTTCGCGACAGTGACCATCAGCCACGGCAGTCGAATATCGAATTTGGAATCGCGCAATCACTTCCCTAAGATCCTACTCAAAGATCCTACTCACCCCAATCCTTCCGTGTGGTAATCGTAAACCTCGTTGATGGCGCCAATCAGATCGTTGAGCTGGTCAACCTGCTCCTTGATGTCCGTCTGGAGGCGCTCGGAGCGACCGCTGTCCACGTCCTGGGCGTCCACCAGTTGCACCTGGCTGTAGATCGTGGCCAGGGCCGTCACGCTCTGTTCGAGCTGCAGCTCGGCTTGCTTCATGCGGGTGTGCAAAGCCTGCAATGCCGCCCACTGCTTCTTCTTGCTCTCCAACACCTCATCCAACTGCTCACGGACTTGCGGATTGTGCTGCCGTTGGCGCCGGTCAGCCAGCTCGTCAATCTCGCCGGGCACTGTCTCCCGCTCTTTGGCGATCAACCCATCCTGTCGGTAGGCGTCCAGCCGCTGCGCCAACCGATAGATGTTGCGCATCCAGTCGCTGAGTTGGTTGGCGCTGTTCTCCAGGTGATCGCGTAGCACGCCCCGTCGCTGCCGGCGCACCAATGCCTCGATCCGCTGCTGATACTCCAGCGCCGTCTCCACCTTCTCTCGCAACGCCTGATCCTGAATCACGCGCGGGTTGAACTGCTCCTGAAACAGCTCGAGCAGCACCTTGGCGTTGGTCTCAGCGTCGGTCAGGCTGGTGGCGACGATGCCGGCCAACCCAGTCACGCCCAGCAGCGGCCAGCCCCAGAGCGGCCACCACGCAAACGGTCGCGGGAACAGCGCCGTCAGCACAATCGTCATCGCGATGACGACCGCGCTCTCCCAGCGGAAAAACGCGTACTGGATGATGGCGCTTTGGGCCCTTTTTTGGAGCTCGGTGCGAATGGTTGGCATGTTGTAGTCAGGTAGTCGATTAGTCGATTAGTCGGTTAGTCAGGTAGTCAGGTAGTCGATTAGTTGCCTGGTCGCTGACCGAGATGGTCAATTGACTCAGGGGCCACACGACTAAGCGACGAAACGACTAACCGACTAAAAGTACGTCGAAATGATTCGATACAACTCTTCGATATCGGTTTCGTCGGCACGTCTAAACTGCCCGTTGCCGATGTCGGCCATTTCCTGCAGGAGGTCCTCGTCGGCGTCGCTGCCGAAGGCGATGGTGAACACGACGACGGGCACGCTCTGTTCTTGCTCGAAGAGCCGGCGCAGATCGCGCATGTCGTTGCGACTGTGATTCTCCTGGCCGTCGGTCATCACCACAATCGCGTTGATGGCTGCCTGATCGGCTGCCGCTTGCAAGTCGACGAAGGCTTCCACCACCGCGTCGATCAGGGCCGTGTCACCATAAGCCTCCAAGTTCTCGACCAGCGTGATCAAATCCTGGCGGGTGCGGTCACCGGTTGACCGCAATGTCTGGATGTTCTTGATACCCGTCCCGAAGTCGATCAGCCCCACTTGGTCGCGGTCGCCCCGAATCTGCACGATGAAGGCCGCCAGCGCCTCCTTCGTGCGGTCCAGCTTGGCGCCCTGCATGCTGCCGCTGGTGTCGACGACGAGGAACACGTTTGTGGGCCGCTTGGTGTACCACCAGACATTGCGCACCACCTCGACCACCGCCGGCCCTGGAATCTGCAACGTCGTCTGGGGCTGGCGCCAGTCGACGGCGTCGGTGTTCGCGAAGGGGCTGCCGGCTTCGTCCAGCGCGATGCTCAAATCGGTGGGGCGGTAGCCGGCCGTCAGGAACGCGCGCTGCGCTTCGGGCGCCGTCAGGAAATCGGCAAATGCCTGAAACGTGCGGCGCTGATTGTCGGTGACGGCCGTCTCGTTCGCGCCGCCCAGCTCCAGCAAGGCCAGCGGGTGATCGGCCCACAGCGTGCCCTCGGCGGGGTAGATGGCGACCAAGCGCTCACCCTGGCCGGCCTGGTTCCACTCGATGACGACGCGCTCCTGGGCCACGAAGGCATCCAGGAAATCGCGCCCCTCGGCCGCCAACCGCTCGACGACGACCTCTTCGCCCTCGCCGTAGAAGCGCACCGTGGCCTCGACGCTGCGCACGTACTCGATCGTCTGCGGATCGGTGGCCGCTTCCTCGGTCAGGCCGCGCGTGAGGCCGGCGCCGGCGTAGAACTCGGCCAGCGTCGCCAGCAGGCCGCTAGCGTGGCTAGTGCTGGGGTGATTCCACTTGAAATTCGGATCGCTGGTGGCCTGCTGTTGAATATCC
The DNA here is from genome assembly GCA_018263655.1 of Anaerolineales bacterium. Taxonomy (GTDB): domain Bacteria; phylum Chloroflexota; class Anaerolineae; order Epilineales; family JAANWY01; genus JAANWY01. Next base: position 8,818 of record JAANWY010000232.1, read on the forward strand.
CGCCAGCCGATAGATCGCTCCGGCCAGCCCAGCTCTCGCGCCACACTCTCCCACGCCACGATGACGACGGGGCTGGTGGCGTAGCGCACCTGGCTGCTGATGCGCCGGCTCCCGATGGGCACCTGCGCCTCGTCGTCGACGTCAGCCATCTGTTGTGCTGCCCATTCCTCGTCCAACTGATTCAGCCACAGGCTGCTGTCGGACGTCAGGGCCTGGAACGCCGGCTGGCTCAAGCTTTCGCGCACCATCTTCTCCGGCGTCAGCACCAACGTGCGCACCTGCATGGTCTTGCCATCCGGCGTGCGCTGGTCCTGATCGTTGAACTGGTCGACCAGTTCCTGGAAAGCGGGCGCCATGCCTGGCGATACGGCTACCGTCAGCTCGGCGCTGTCGGGTGCCCAGGTACTCAGCGGCGCAGCGGCTTCTTCTCGATCAGAAAAGGCACGCCAGATGCCAACAGCGAGAACGCTACAAGCACACAGGCTGACGAGAACGCCCGCTGTGATCACGAGGAAGATGTATTTTCGAGACCTACGACGCGATGATCGCAATCTCCAATCTCCAATCTCTAATCTCTACTGCACCACGTTGAGATCGAACCAGCGCAGCAACGTCAGCAGCACGTCCCGATCGGGGCTGCGCATGGCGTCGGTGCGCGGCACGACGGACTGGACGCCCTGCTCCTGCCACTTGACGAACAAGCTGTCCTCGGTGGCGTCGACGGGGATGTTGGGGTTGGCCGGCCGCAAGCCGTAGGCCAAAGCCGCCCGCTGCTGCGCCTCGCTCAGCAGGAAGCGCTCGAACTCCAGCGCCGCGTTCTTCTCCAGCGCACTGGTTTCCGGTCCCACCCAAACGGTGAACGGAAAGTCGAACCAGGTCACGTAGCGCGGGTAGTACAGCACCAGCGGGTCCTCCCAGCGGGTGAGAATACCCTGCATGTTCTGCAACAGGTCGCTCTCCAGCAACTGCCCGCCGTCGCCCACGCTGTAGCCGAACAGGGCGAAGTCCTCTGCTGTGTAGGCGCTGGCGCTGCTGACGTCTGTCACAGCGCCCATGAGCTCGGCCAGCCACTCCTGGAACTGAGGGTCGGTTAGATCCTCGACGCTGACGTTGGTGCGGTCGTAGTACTCGCCGGCCGCCGCGATCATGGCCGCCAGACCGCCCACGTTCTTGCGCGGATTCGGCACCACTAGCTTGAAGTAGCCCCACGAGGGCTCGCCGCCCAGCTCGGGCCAGCCGCCCTTGGCGATGGCCGCGTCGTGGATGGTGGACCAAGTGATTTCCCCGAAGTGTTCCTCCAACACCTGTGCGCGGCTCTCGTAGATGCCCCAGGCGAACAGGCTGATGGCGATGGGCCGCGCCCGATATTCGCCGTCGGTCAGGAAGACGTCGCGCCCCAGGCGCTCTTTGTACGAGGCGTTGGCCAGCTCGACCAGGTAGCGGCTGTCGGGGATCCAGGCCGTGGGGAAGTCTTCCAGCGCTGCTTCTTGGGCCTCGGTCAGGTTGTCGGGGTCGGCGTCGGCCGGCAGCGCGCCAAATTCGTTGCGGTCCCAACGCCCCAGCGCCGTGAGGCCATCCATGGCGACGACGTCCACCTCGATGGGGACAC
>JAANWY010000233.1 GCA_018263655.1 Anaerolineales bacterium
ACCTCGTGCGCCTGGTCGAGGCGTGGGACGACGTGACTCAGCAGGAGGCCGCCGGCAAGCACCATCTCGTCATCGCCGGCCGCGAAGACCCACGCTACCCAGAAGCGCGCACCCGAGCGGCCGAACTGGCGCTGGAGCGTGTGATCTTCCTGGGCCAGGTGGCGGAGACAGACTTGCCGGCCCTCTACAGCGGCGCTGACCTCTTCGTCTTCCCCTCGCTGTACGAAGGCTTCGGCCTGCCAGTGATCGAGGCCATGGCCTGTGGCGCGCCCGTAGCGTGTTCCAATACGTCGAGCTTGCCCGAGGTGGCCGGCGACGCCGCCGTATACTTCGATCCGATAAACGAGGATGACATCGCAGAGTCGATACGTCGAGCACTCGGCGATGCTGATCTGCGAGAGAGTCTGAGCGCCCGCAGCCTGGAGCAAGCCGCCAAGTTTTCCTGGGAACGCACAGCCCAACTTACCCTCGAGGCCTACCGCGCCGTTTGACCGTCGCATGCCGGCTTACTACAATTGACAGCGCCATAGCGGAATCCCGATGACATGGCCAGGGTCAGTGACCTTGGCCTTTTGAGTCTATTCATGCACATTCTCCACGTCTACAAAGACTACTTCCCAGTCCTCGGCGGCATCGAAAACCACGTCCGCTTGTTGGCCGAAGCCCAGGCGCAACGTGGCCTCGACGTGACCGTGCTCGTCACCAACCTGTCCCGCCGGACGACGGTCACCGACGAGAACGGCGTGCGCGTCATCCGTGCCGGCCGGCTCGCCCACATCGCTTCGACACCCCTCAGCCTCGCATTCTTTGCCCAACTTCGCCGGCTGCATGCCGATATTGTCCACCTCCACTTCCCCTATCCGCCAGGCGAACTGGGTAACCTCATCTTCCAGCCCGGCCGGCGGACCGTCATCACCTACCATAGTGACGTTATTCGGCAACAGGGCATTTTGCGTGCGTACAATCCAGTGCTGCGGCGAGCTCTCCGACAGGCTGATCGCATCATCGCGACAAGCTCACCCTACATCGAGAGCTCGCCGTATTTGAGTGGGGTGGCCGGCAAGTGCGCCGTCGTCCCGCTCGGCATCGATCCAGCGCCGTTCTTGTCGCCAAATGAGAGAATCGAGCAGATTCGGGAGCGGTTTTGCAGCTGGTCCGAACAGGCTGGGGCTGCCGTCGAGGCAGATTGGCCGCTGATCCTCTTCGTCGGCCGGCTTCGCTACTACAAAGGCCTGGAATATCTTCTGCAAGCGATGCGTGATGTCGGGGCCACGTTACTCGTTGTCGGAGCTGGGCCGATGGAAGGTGAGTGGCAAGACATGGCATGGAACGGGGAACCCTCGGAGTACGTCCATTTCTTGGGCGAGGTGAGTAATGAGGCATTGCCGGCCTACTACCAAGCGGCCGATGTCTTCGTTCTGCCGGCCTCGCACCGGAGTGAAGCCTTCGGCATTGTACAGCTCGAAGCCATGGCCGCCGGCACACCCGTCGTGAGCACAGAACTCGGCACAGGCACCAGCTTCGTCAACCAGGACGGTGTGACGGGCTTCGTAGTGCCGCCCCGCGACGCCGGAGAGCTGGCGCGGGCCATCAACCGCCTGCTGGCCGATCCCGAACTGCGCCAATCGATGGGCGAACGCGGCCGGCAACGCGTTCTTGAGAACTTCACCGTCGAGCGCATGGTCGATAGGATTATCAAAGTCTACGAATCGGTGTTGGGCTAGCGAACACTGACCACTATTCACCGTTCACTGTTCACTCATAGGTAATACACCCCAAGCTGAGGGGCGATCACCATTCCCCCACGGACGGAAAGAAACACGGACAAAAACAAAAAAGTTAAACATCCGTTACTTCGGCTATACTCAGCACAGGGTTTCCTTCTCTCCGTGGGGACGTTTCTGGCCGTCTGCTCGCCATCCACGGATGAATCTTGCGATGACCTGTTACGTATAAGTTCACTATTCACTGTTTACAGTTTACTATTCACTGACCACTGACCACTTGCTCAAGATAGGGGGCTAAATGCGAATTCTAATTACGGGCGGAGCCGGCTTTCTCGGTTCGGCGTTAGCCAATGATCTGGTCGAACAGGAGCACCACGTGCGCGTGATTGACGATCTGAGCGCCGGCGACCCAGCGGCGCTGGACGATCGTGTCCTATTCACCCGCGGCGACGTGCGCGACATCCCGAAACTGTGGACCGTCTTGCGCGACATCGACGTGGTGTATCACCTCGCGGCTCGCGTCTCCGTATCGGAGTCGGTGTTGTACCCCGTCGAATACAACGCTGTCAACACTGGCGGCACCGTCAGCCTGATGACGGCCATGCGCGACGCCGGCGTCGGTCGCGTCGTGATGGCCTCCTCGGCGACGATCTACGGGGAGCAGCCGGCGCAGCCCGTCCCCGAAACGGCTGAGCCCCATCCGCCCAACCCCTACGCCGTCAGCAAGCTGGCGGCCGAGCACTACGTTCGCGCCATCGGCGGCCTTTACGACATCGAAACGGTGATTCTGCGAATCTTCAATGCCTACGGTCCGGGACAAAGCACACCGCCGGCCCACGCGCCCGTCATCCCCAAGTTCGCCAAGCGCGTCCTCCGAGGCGAATCCATCGTGATCTGGGGCGATGGCGAGCAGACGCGCGACTACGTCCACGTAGACGACGTGGCCACGGTGCTGGCGGCGGCCGGCGAAGCAGCCGTGGCGGATGGCACGATCATCAACGTCGGCTGTGGGCGTGAGATCAGCGTCAACGAGCTCGCGCAGCGGATTGGCGAAGCCGCCGGCGTCGACGTTCACCCGCTGCACAACGAGACGCAGTCCGGCGGCGTGCGTCGCGCCGGGGCCGATATTTCACGCGCCCGAGAACTTCTCGATTGGGAGCCGCAGGTACCGCTCGATGACGGCTTGCGGCGACTCGTCGCTCACTTCCAACGGGAAATGCGAAAAGCAGCGTAGTACTACGTATTGCGTACTACGTATTGCGTACTGCGTATTGCGCACTGCGTATTGCGCACGTAATCTTCTTCTATGCCATATGCCACATGCCATCAGCCATAGCCATATGCCACATGCCATCAGCCATACGCCATATGCCATCAGCCATACGCCATCAGATTGCCGTCAACGCTTCGTCCAAATCTGCAACGATATCTTCTGGGTCCTCGAGGCCGACCGACAGCCGCACCAGACCATCTGTGATGCCGGCTGCGCGGCGCGCCTCGGCCGGCACACTCCGGTGCGTTGTCGAGGCCGAGTGACAGATCAGCGTCTTCGTGTCGCCTAGGCTGACCGTCAGCGTACACAGCTCGATGTTGTTCATCAAGCGTGCGCCGGCTTCTACCCCACCCTTCACCTCGAAACACACCATCCCCCCGTAACCTCGCATTTGTCGCCGCGCCAGTTCGTGCTGCGGGTGACTCTCCAGGCCTGGATAGGCCACCCACTCGATGGCTTCGTGTTCTTCCAAAAGCCGACCCACTTGCAGCGCGTTCGCATTGTGGCGTTCCACACGCAGGGGCAGCGTCTGCATCCCGCGCAGGATCAGCCAGGCGTTGAAGGGGCTGATGATGCCGCCCACATCGCGCAGAATGCCCGTTCTCGCGTTCTCTATGAACGCCTCTGAGCCGACGATGGCTCCGCCGATAGCATCGCCGTGCCCGCAGAAATACTTCGTGGCGCTGTACAGCACGACGTCAGCGCCGAGGTCCAGCGGACGCTGGTTGATGGGCGTCGCAAATGTGTTGTCGACGAACGTCAGCGCGCCGGCCCCCCGGGCTATTTCGGCGCCGACAGCGATGTCGTTAAGCGCCAACGTCGGATTGCCCGGGCTCTCCAGATAGACGATGCGCGTGTCATCGTGCACTGCGTCGGCGATATTCTGTGGATCGCTGGCGTCGACGAAGGTCGTCGTAACACCGTAGTGCGGCAGCTCTTTGTTGAGTAAACTGAAAGTGCCGGAGTAGATGGCGTCGGTGGCGACAATGTGGTCGCCTTGCTCGACGACGGACATAATGGCGGTCGAAATGGCCGCCATGCCGGAGGCTGTCGCCAGGGCGGCTTCGCCGCCGTCCAGGGCCGCGACTCTGCGTTCCAGTGTTTCCTGCGTTGGATTGCCCCAGCGTGTGTAGACGTGGCCCTCTGCTTCGCCGGCAAACGTGGCGACGCCGGACTGGCTGGTGGGAAAGGCGAAAGTGTTCGCCATGTGTATCGGAACAGCGACGGCGCCGGTTTCTCGATCCGGCGCCGTGCCGGCATGAATCGCTTGAGTGAATAGACCGTACTTGCTGTGTGACATTGAACATAACTCCTCGTGATGAATGTTTATTGAATCCCGACACGGTATCTTCTCAATATATGGGGGGGACATGTACGACGATTTGGTAAATCGTCGGGTCGAAATACCATTTCGACCTACATAATCCCGAAACACTGAGCTGATACCCGACATGGATTATAACATACCTCAACCTTGTAGACACATTGATCCCTATAGCCCCTTTGCGGGCCTTGTATTTTTGAGTAGCCGAGGATTGTGGTAAAATACCCATGTCTGATACCTGACAACCAAGCTAGCAAGCAGCGATTCTAAAATGGAGTCACCCTCATGCCCAAAAAACGACAGGCTCGTGTGGAGCCCCGTCGAAGCATTCGTGTCCTCGTCGCCAAGCCTGGCCTGGACGGCCACGACCGTGGCGCCAAAGTCGTCGCCCGCGCTCTCCGCGATGCCGGCATGGAGGTGATCTACACCGGCATCCGCCAGACGCCGGAGACGATCGCCGAAGCCGCGTTGCAGGAAGATGTAGACGTGGTGGGGCTCTCGATCCTCTCGGGCGCCCACATGGCTTTGTTCCCCCGTATCATCGGGCTGCTTGAAGACCACGGCCTGGATGACGTCCTGATTGTGGCCGGCGGCATCATTCCCGACGAAGATGTGCCCCGCCTCCAGAGTATGGGGATCAGAGGCGTTTTCGGGCCTGGCACGTCGACGCACGATATCGTGGCGTTCATTCGCCGCGAAATGGGACAGGCGCCCGGCACAGACGAAGGGGCGGAGCCGGCATGACTCAAATCGACGAGGTGTTGGCCGGCAACAGGCGAGCCATCGCGCGAACCATCACCCGGGTGGAGCGCGGTGGCCGTGAAGCTCACACTGTCCTTGCACAACTCTATCCTCAAACTGGGCACGCCCAGCTCATCGGCGTGACCGGAGCACCCGGTACAGGCAAGAGCACCCTCGTTAATCGCTTGGCCAAAGCATACCGAGATCAAGATCGCACCGTTGGCATCGTCGCTGTTGACCCCACCAGCCCCTTCAGCGGCGGGGCCATTCTCGGTGATCGCGTCCGGATGCATTCGTTGAGCGGCGACGATGGTGTCTTCATCCGCTCCATGGCGACGCGCGGCAGCCTGGGCGGGTTGGCGCGGACGACGCGCGACGTGGTGGCGGTACTGGATGCCGCCGGCTTCGATGTCGTTTTCGTCGAGACGGTGGGCGCCGGCCAGAGCGAAGTTGAAATTGCCGACGCGGCACACACCACGCTTGTCGTCACGGTGCCGGGTCTGGGCGACGACATCCAGGCCGTCAAGGCCGGCATCTTGGAGATCGCGGACGTTTTCGTCATCAACAAAGCCGACCACCCCAACGCAGATCAGACCGTGGTCCAGCTCAGAACCATGCTCAACATGGACCCCCACATGGGCGACTGGCGCCCCCCCATTCTCAAGACCATCGCGACGGCGGGCGATGGGGTGCCCGAACTCGTAGACGCTATTGAGGAACACTACGTTCATCTGGCCAGCACCGGTGAGAAAGCACAGCGGGACCGCGCCCGCGCTCGGAGTGAGGTGCTTGACATTCTTCGTCACACGCTTCTGAGTCGCGCCCTAGATGGCCTGCCCCAGGCTGAGTTCGAACGGGTGATCGATCGGGTAGGAGAGCGCGAGATGGACCCGTATGCCGCTGTTGAAAAGTTGCTCAAGCAGAAAGTCGCCTAACCCTTACACTGGGCTGTCTCTTCACCCAGGCGGAGCTTTCTTGGAAGGTATCCGTTTAGGTGGAGGCGACCCAACGCCGCCCAACACGGTTGGGCTCCCACCCTTTTCGTAGAAAGCTCAGGCGGTGGACCGTGAGTAACATCGAAGACCTAGAGATCAGGCAGAGGACTACGACTATGGACTCTCCAATGTATGGAGAATTGGCGCTGTTCAGTGCAACCGCTAATCGCCCGCTTGCTGAAGAGATAGCCGCGTCCCTGCGAACGGAATTGCGCGGCGCCGACGTTTTTCAGTTCGCTAACGAGAACATCTTTGTCCGGCTGCACGGGAGTGTGCGGTCGGATGATGTGTTTATTATCCAGTCGATGACGGTTCCGGTTCACAAGAACATCATGGAGCTGCTCATCATGTTGGACACGGTGCGTCGCGACTCGGCCGGCCGCATTACGGCCGTCACCCCGTACTTCGCCTATGGCCGCACCGACAAGAAGGATCAGCCGCGTGTACCGATCACGGCGCGCCTGCTGGCCGATATGATCACGGTGGCCGGCGCCGATCGGGTGTTGACCATGGACCTGCATGCCGGCCAGATCCAGGGCTTTTTCACCATCCCGGTCGACGAAATCAGCGCCTTTAGTTTGCTCTGCGACTACTTCGTGGGCAAGCGACTCGAGGATTTGGTCGTGGTAGCGGCCGACATTGGCGCTGCCAAGAAGAGCCGCAACTTCGCCGAGGCCCTCGACGTGCCCTTGGCCATCATCGAAAAGCGTCGCACCGTGGATGGCGACAAAACAACGGCCCTGAACGTGATAGGTGAAGTGCGGGACTGCAATGTCATCATTTTCGATGATGAGATTGACACGGCCGGCACCATGACGAGCGCCGCCCACTTCTTGAAGGAGTGGGGGGTGCGCGATATCTATGCTTGCGCGACCCACGCTGTCTTCTCCCCGCCGGCCACGCGGCGCTTGAAGGAGGCGCCCTTCAAAGAAATCGTAGTCACGGACACCGTCGACATCCCAGGCGTGAAACGCTTGCCAAACCTGACGATCTTGTCTGTTGGCCAACTCCTCGGAGAAGTCATCCGTCGCATACACCTGGGCATGTCCGTCGGGGAGATGTTTGACGAGTAGTGGTCAGTTTTGACTATCAGGATAGGCATACGGTGGCAAACCACCGCCGGCCTTGCTCACCTCAACCCAGACTTCGAGTCAGTGCCCCCCGCTCAGCAATTCGAGATTTGGCGCGAAGCCGCGTGCTGGCCGTCCGAGAATCATACTGAGTAGGCGTCAGCCGTATCGAAGTGTGGTTCTTGGACGGCCAGCACGCCTCGCCTTCTTCGAGCGGCTACTCGGCGTGCTGACCGCCAAATCTTGAATTGCTGCCCCGCTGCAAATACTTGACTTTTATGTATATCTGTGGTACTATTTACGTAGCATATCAATATTTCGGGGCTATGTAGTCGAAATGGTATTTCGACCCGACGATTTACCAAATCGTCCCACATGTCCCCCATATATTGAGAAGATACCTATTTACCATATGTAGATAGGCTCAATTTGCGTGCGCAGGGGTCGGTTCGAGGTTGGATGTGTAGCTCCGATCTGCGATCGAGTGAGGGTTAGCCCACACAATCTCTGGTGATACTTCGACTGAACTCAGTACAAGCTTCCCATTTGAGCAGACTTTGCCCCGCATACTCGCCCCTACTGGCCAGGCCTAATCCGTTGTCTACGGCATGTGGCGTTGTTTTGTGATCAGAAGAGGAGTAAACCGTTGGAAGCCGACAGCATCCTCAGGGAATTGGTCCTACAGCAACTCCTCGCCCAGGCGGAAGAACAGGGATACTTGACCACGGATGATATTCTTGAGTTGCTGCCTGAGATCGAGGAGAGCATTGACGCGCTGGAAGATCTTTATGTTAGCCTTGAAGAGGAAGGTATCCAAGTCTATACCAATGGTGAGGTGCCGGCTGAGGAACAGCAAGACGCCGAAGACGAGACAGCACCGGATCTGACCACCATCCCCAGCGACGATACGGTCAGTCTCTATTTCGGTGAGATTCGTCCGATCCCCCTGCTGACGGCCGAGCAGGAGGTAGATCTGGCTAAGCGGATCGAAGCAGGTGAGGGAGCAGCGCAGAAGCTCCAGGGACTCACCTGGGACGGAGAGGGTCCGAGCGAAGCCGAGGCAGTACTCCTCGATTCAGATGAGGACGAAGAGCTCAATCGCGTCTTCCTGGATGGTGAAGAAGCCAGGCACACGTTAATCCAGTCCAATTCCCGCCTGGTGATCAGTATTGCCAAGAAGTACATGGGCCAGGGGGTGCCGTTTCTGGACTTGATTCAGGAAGGGAACCTCGGCTTGATGAAGGCAGCCGAGAAGTTCGACTATCGGCGTGGCAACCGGTTCAGCACCTATGCAACGTGGTGGATCCGACAGTCGATTACGCGCGCGCTGGCGGATCAGGGGCGTACGATTCGAGTGCCCGTCCACATGAACGACCGCATCCGGCGTGTCTACGGAACCGCCCAGACCTTGGAGCAGGAGCTGGAGCGGAAACCCACTCCGGAGGAGATTGCGCTGGAGATGGATCTCTCGACGCGCCAGGTGAAGCAGGCGCTACAGGCAAGCCGGCGCCCACTATCCCTGGAGAAACCGGTGGGCGAAGAAGGTGATAGCGAGCTGGGTCAGTTCGTCGAGGATGACGGCGTGGCTGATCCGGTGGAAGAAGCATCGCAGTATATGTTGCGCCAGGACGTCGAGGAGTTGCTACATACCCTGACGTCTCGGGAGGAGCGCATTTTACGCATGCGCTACGGCCTGGGCGGTACTAAGCGTCACACTCTGAAACAGGTTGGCAAGAAGTTCGGGCTCACCCGCGAGCGCATCCGCCAGATCGAGCAAGAGGCGCTGCGCAAGCTGCGCCACCCTCGTCGGAGCCGCAAGCTGCGAAGCTACTTATCATAGCACAAGTTGACGCCCCGAATTCTCGAAGGCCGCTCCTAACTGGAGCGGCCTTTTTCACTGTTACATGAAATGTTTAGAGTCCGTTTTCGGTGTCTTCTCAATATATGGGGGGACATGTAGGACGATTTGGTAAATCGTCGGGTCGAAATACCATTTCGACCTACATAGCCCCGAAATAGTGAGATGATGCGAAAATTCGTGTCTTCTCAA
>JAANWY010000234.1 GCA_018263655.1 Anaerolineales bacterium
ACCTGGCATACCTCGTCATCCTGAGTATTTCGAGACAAAGTGCCGGTCACCTGAGTAGTTACCCGAAACCTTTAGGGTCTAGTCACACAGGCGACTCTCCCCGTCGATACTCCGACAGCTCGACGGGCCGGCCTTCGTGGAATGATTTCGTCGCCGCAAGGCTGATCTCCAGAGCAGCGCGGGCATCTTTGCCACCGACGGCCGGCTCTCGCCCCTCGCGCACGCGGTCCACAAAGTCTCGCGTCTGCGCCAGATACGCGTTGCCGAAGCGCTCCATGATGTAGGGCACCATGTCGTGGCTGATGGCCTCCTTCGTCATGATCAGCAGTGGCGTCTGGCGGTAGTAGCCGATCTGCAAGCCACCCTCCGTGCCAAGGACTTCCGTGCGGATGTCGTAGCCGTACAGCGCGTTGCGGCTGACCTCGACGTTCCCGATGGCGCCCTCTTCGAACAGCATGTTGACCACCGCGTTGTCGATGTCGCCCACGGTGTTCAACTGGGGGAAGGCCAGCGTCCCGCCCTCGCTCGAGACCCGCCTAACCTCGTCGCCCATCAGCCAGCGCCCCAGGTCGAAATCGTGGATGGCCATGTCGGTGATCAGACCGCCGCCTACGCTGGGCTTGGCGTATTCCAGGTCGGGACAGAACGGGTCGCGGCCGATGGATTTGAACGTCGTCGGCTTCCCGATAACGCCGGCCTCGATCTGTTGCTTGGCTGCCACGTAGCCGGCATCGAAGCGGCGCATGAAGCCAGCCTGAAACATCACGCCGCCCCGCTCGATGGCGTCCAGCATCGCGTCCGCGTCCTCAAGAGATAGCGAGATGGGCTTCTCGCAGAAGATGGCCTTGCCGGCCTCGGCGGCCGCGCCCACGACCTCGCGGTGCGTGTTCGTGGGCGACGTGACGAAGACAGCCTCGATCTCCTCGCTGTCCAGAACATCGTGATAGTCGGTGGTCCAGCTCTCAACCCCGAACTCGCCGGCTGTTTTTTCCGCGACTTCCTCGATCACATCGGCAACCGACACGAGACGTGCCTGAGGGACGCGTCGTACCAAATGCTTCGAGTAGATCTGGCCCATGCGTCCGAGACCGATGACGCCCACCGGCAGTTTAGCGTTCATGATGAAGCCTCCTACGCTTCTACTTCATCCACTACAACCGGCCGTGTCTCGCGTAGCGCTCGCGTGGCAGCCAGTCCGATTGCCAACGTCGCCCGCGCATCCTCGCCCGGTACCGGCGCCGGCTTTCCCTCACGCACGGAATCGACGAAGGCTTGCAGTTCAGCAACGAAGGCATCGGCGTAGCGGGCGGCGGTGTCCACGACGACGTCGTGGCAGACGCCGGCACGCGTCAGTACGTTCACCGGCGTGTCGCGCAGGTAGCCCACGTGTACAGCCCCCTCCTCGCCGATGACCTCCACGCGGACGTCGTGGCCGTAGCGCGTCGTGCGGCTGACGAAGAGCGTGCCCAGCCCACCGCCGGCGAACCGAAAATCGACCACGGCGTTATCCACGTCGCCCACCTCGCCGATGGCGGGGTCGACGAGCGCTTCACCTTCAGCATAAGCGCGGACCACTTCGTCTTTCATCAGCCAGCGCGCGAGATACAGATCGTGGTAGCCGGCATCGGTGATTAGACCGCCGCTCACATCAGGATCGGCGAAGGAAGGTGGCAGCGGATCCTGGTCACCGGCAATGGCGCGAAAGACGATGGGTTTGCCGATCTCGCCGGCCTCAATGACGCGTTCCGCTTCGACGTAGCCGGCATCGAACTGCCGGACGTGGCCGACCATCAGCGTGACGCCGGCCTCTTCAGCAGCAGCGATGGCAGCACCGCAATCGGGCAGGTTGAGCGCCAGGGGTTTCTCGCAGAAGATGTGGAGGCCGGCTTCGGCGCAAGCCTGCACGTTGGCCGTGTGCGCCGAGGTGCTGCTGGCAATGACGACGGCCCCCAATTCGGCCTCATTCAGCAAGGTGTCGAGGTCAGGATACACGTCCACGTCGCCGCAGCGCCGGCGGGCTTCGGTAGCGCGCTCATCCCGCGAGGTTGTAACCGCGACGAGTTCAGCGCCGCGTACCTGATTCGCCAAGTTCTCGGCGTGCACGATCCCAATCCGCCCCACGCCAACGACGGCCACGCGTAGCTTATCTGACATCAGTACCTCGCTTCAACACCTCGACAAGCGTAGAAGATCTCCCAACCGAGGAAGCACGAGTACAGCAATTCTAATTATGGCACAAATTTGGACGCTGCCCGCACAACAAGCACACTTCGATACGGCTGTCGCCTACTCAGCATGCTTGTTGTGCGGGCAGCACGCTCCGATACGGCCTCTACTCAGCACGCTGACCGCCATAATTAGAATTGCTGGCACGAGTACAAATCGGCGGAAACCCTCCAACAGTCAGTCGGGACAGCATCCTGAGTAGCGAAGCGTATCGAAGGGTGTGGCTCGAACCTAACTGAACCCCTACCCCTTCGATACAGCCTCTACCGCAGATTGTCCAAATCTATTTTAACGGCCGGTGACCTGGCCAACCTGCGGAAGCTGGTAGACGGGCTTCCAGCCCTCGCTCTGCGGCTCGCGCAGGTAGGGCTCCATCTCCTCTGCGGTACGCAGCGTCACCTCTTCGGCGGGCGGGACTTCGCCGGCTGGGAACGCATCCAGGATGTCGTCCACCAAGATCGTTAGGTATTGGAGGATGCCGGCCAGTGGGCGCTTGGCCTTGCGCGCCTCGGCGTCGGCAGCGTTGCCCACCACGCCCTCCGGCGTTGCCACGAGCTCTATGGCGAAGTGACCCTCGCCCTCGGACCAGCGGCTGGGGCGTTGATAAGGATCGACGGACGTGTCGAAGTGGCCATCCGGCAGGTAGGCCTTGCCGCTCGTGTTGACGGCCAGGTCCATCTCAACCATCTCGGGGAAGAGGTAGAGCGCCAACGACGTCTCCGCCTCTTCGGCATGTACGAAGTTGCTGCCATAGTCGCCGCCACGATCCTCAGTGTAGAAGAATTCGCGCACAGCGCGGTGCCAGTCCAGCACGCGGAAGACACCCGGAAGTTGATAGCGTTTCTGGAACTGCTGAATCGTCGACTCCAGCATCCACAGATGCCCGTGGTTGTTGATCATGATCTGCTTGCGGAAACCATCGTTCCACAGCCCCAGCATCGCGTCGATCAGCATCTCGCGGGAGACGTCCTCGCGCACTGGCGCAGTGCCCGGCATGCCGTAGTGATGGTAAGGGTGCGAGCCGAAGTTGAGAGGCGGCAGCGAGAGCGCGACCGGCCGGCCCTGTTTCTGGGTGTAGCGCCGCACCCCCTCGATGATCTGGCTAACGAAGAGGGTGTCCGTGGCGCTGGGCAGGTGCAGCCCGTGGTTCTCGGTGCAGCCGATGGGGAGAAAGATGATGTCGTTCTTGCGCCGCTCCTCGATGAGTTGCCGGCGCGGCATCATCTGGATATAGGAGCCGGGCTTGCCCCACTCTACCGGCGAAGGCATGCCGTACTCTTCCAGGATGGCGTCGACCTGTTCTCCGCCGGCCTCCCAGAGCTCTTTCTTTATGCGCCCGATGCGGTTGTCCTCAAAAACGACGGTCGGATTCGTGCTCTCCAACCAACCTTTGGGCATCTTGTTATTTCCATTGTCTGACATATCGATACACTCCTTTCTAATTGTGGGATATGATCATCGTTTCGGCCGTTGGCCTCCGCCTGCTCCCGCTGGATTGCCAAATCCAGCGGTTATGGCTTGGATTTGGCAATCCAAGCCGAGCTAAGTGGCCGAAACGATGATCAAGGCCTAATTGTGAATTGCGAATTGTGAATGGTCAATTGTTAATTATGCCTCCACAGAGCAGCGTCGGCCATTCACGATTCACAATTCACGATTCACAATTCACGATTCACAATTCTTTACAGATACCCCCGAAACAACAGCCGCGTAGTGTTCTACTAACCCCAACGATTCACGCAAGTATTGCTCTAGGACTTCCACGGAACCGTGGCCTTTGTCCGGCGTGAACGGATCGGGGCCCGCCGGCACGCACTCGAAGATCACGTCGCCGTCGTAGCCTATGCCGTGCAGGGCGCGCATGAGGGCCACGAAATTGGTGTGGCCCCGGCCGACGGCCTCGCGATTGGAATCGGCCACGTGGAACAGGAAGAGTTGATCGCCCGTCTGCCACACAGCGGCCGGCAAATCCGCCTCCTCGATGTTCATGTGATATGCATCCAGCAGCAGCCCGACGTTCGGCTGGCCAACCTCTTGCAAGAAGCGCCGGCCCTCGGCTGCCGTCACCAAGAGATGGGCCTCGTAGCGGTTCAAGATCTCCATCGCAATGCGCAGATCCAGCGCCGCCGCCTTCTGCGTGATTCGGTGCACGGCCTCGACGTAGAGGTCCCACTCCTCGTCGTAGCTGCTGACAGCGCGGATTCGGCCGACTTCGCCATGACAACACACCAACGGTGCGCCGACCTCGACGGCGAAGTCGAGCAGGTCCAGGTAGTAGGCAATCCCCTCATCACGCACCGCCGGCTCGGGGTGGCAGATGTCCACGTTGGCCGGCGTGATCGAAAAGACGCGCAGCCCGTGAGCGGCCAGCGTCTCGCGCGCCTCCGCCGGATCCAGGTCCAGGTCGCCGAACAGCTCAACGCCGTCGAAGCGACGTCCTGAGTCCATCGAAGAGCCGAGGCCGGCCAGCGTCTCAGCCACGGCCGGCAGCGGTAGATCGCCAAATGTCCAGGTACAAACACCGTAACGCATCTGTCTACTCGACTTCGCTCAACTTCACGGGTCGATTCTCCTCGTAAGATTTCTGGGCCGCGTAGCCCATCACCACCGGAATGCGCCCATCCAGGCCAGTCACTGGCGGTTCTTTGTCTTCGCGCACACAGTCGATGAAGGCCCGCATCTCCTCGACGTAGGCTTCGGTGTAGCGCTCGATGAAAAAATACACGGGCTTAGCCGACTGGGCACCCGCTTCATCGATATGGGTTACACGATCGGGTGTCTCATTCCCCGCTATCGCAACCCCCTCGGAGCCAAACACTTCCACGCGCTGGTCGTAGCCGTAGACCGCCTGCCGGCTATTGTCGATACTGCCCAGCACCCCGTTCGCGAAGCGGAGCGTGATGATGGTCGTGTCGATATCGCCCACCTCGCCAATTCGCTCATCGACCAGCACAGCGCCGGAAGCGTAAACCTCTTCGACCTCACCGCCGATCAAATAGCGAGCCATGTCGAAGTCGTGAATCGTCATGTCGACGAAGATGCCACCGGAGACTTTCACGTACTCGATGGGCGGCGGTTCGGGGTCGCGACTGGTGACGCGCAAAATGTGGGGTGTGCCGATTTCGCCTTGTGCCACCAATTCCCGCACGCGCCGGAAGCTGGGATCGAAACGTCGGTTGAAACCTACTTGCAGCTTAACGCCGGCCTCCTCCACGGCCTCCAGCGCTCGATCTATCTTCGCCAGATCCAGGGCAATGGGCTTCTCGCAAAAGATGTGCTTGCCGGCCTCCGCCGCCTCTTCGATCATCTGCGCGTGCGTGTCGGTGCTGGAGCAGACGACGACGGCATCGATCCGGTCATCTTCGAGAATCACCCGATGATGGCTGGAGACCAACGGTATCTCCAGGTCAGCCGCCAGTTGTTCGGCCGCTTCGGTGATGATGTCGGCCGTCGCGCTGGCCGCAGCTCGGAATCGCAGCTCGCTGGCCGACAACGTCGCCTCGGCCTGTCGTAGCCGCTGGTTTGCCGTTAGATCGGAAGAGCAC
>JAANWY010000235.1 GCA_018263655.1 Anaerolineales bacterium
CGAACAGAGGTAAAGTAAAGGTAAGCGTTCAGCTACCCTTGCGAAGGTTGGGTATAGCCTTGGCAAGGGGCTGATTTTCGACTGGCGAGAGCCCTTTCAGCTCGAATGCGAGTGGCAAACCTTCGCAAGGGTCCCTGCCGGGCGTTTTCTTCTCAGTCCATGAGGTTTGTCACCCTCCCTTTCCTTTGCTATCATTGGGCAAAGTGCGAATCTTTCGGCCAAGATAACCACTCAGGCACTACTAGTGCTCGGCACAAATGAGCCACCAGTTCGCGTCGAGATCACGGCTAGCATCCTGAGTAGGCCGGAACGCAGTGGAGGCCGTATCGAAGGGTGCGGGTTCAGGATAGGACGGTACTTAGGTTCGAGCCGCACCCCCTTCGACAGGGCTCAGGACGTCGCTTCGATACGCTTCGCTACCCTTCGACGGGCTCAGGACGTCGCTCAGGATGCTCATCCCGAGCGACGTCCTGAGTTCATCGAAGGGCTTGACGAGGGGCTGTCTTGATCTAACTGGTGAAGGATGTATGCCGAGCAGTACTAGCCGGTTCGCCTTGGCTGCGATCGCTCAGGCACGAATCTCCTCAATCAGGTCCGCGATCTGCTCCGGGTGCTCGGCCACACGCACACCGACAGCCTCGAAGGCCGCGATTTTGTCCTCGGCGCGGCCCTCACCCCCCGAGATGATGGCGCCGGCATGCCCCATGCGCTTCCCAGATGGTGCGGTCCGGCCGGCGACGAAGGCCACCACCCGCTTACTGACGTACTCCTGGATGTAGTCGGCCGCCCTCTCCTCGGCTGTGCCTCCGATCTCACCGATCAACACAATCTGCTCCGTCTGGGGGTCGTCTTCAAACATCTCCAACACTTGGATAAACCGCAGCCCGTTCACCGGGTCGCCACCGATACCAACACACGTCGATTGGCCGATGCCGCGCTCAGTTAGCGCCCAGATAACCTCGTACGTCAGCGTTCCGCTGCGCGACACAATGCCGACCGGGCCGGGCTGGACGACGCTGCCGGGAATAATGCCGACTTTGCACTCGCCAGGCGTGATCAGACCAGGGCAATTCGGCCCAACCAGGTGAATGGCCTGTGTTTCCAGAAAAGCCGTGACATCGATCATGTCCAGGGCCGGAATCCCCTCGGTGATGCACACGATCAGGGGGACGTTGTGCGCGGCGGCCTCCAGAATGGCGTCGGGGGCAAAGCGCGCCGGCACGAAGATCACCGAGGCGTTGGCGCCGGTTTCGTCCACAGCCTCGGCCACCGTATCAAACACGGGCGCGCCGGCCACCTCCCGGCCACCTCGCCCCGGCGTTACACCCGCCACGACGTTGGTCCCGTACTCGACCATCTGTCGTGTATGAAACTCGCCCTCGCGACCCGTAATACCCTGAACCAGAAGGCGTGTGCTCTCGTCAACCAGAATGCTCATTCAACGCTCCTCAACTTCCGTTTTACGCTTTACGTCTTACGTCTTACGTTTCACCCAAGTTCTCCACGGGCGGCCGCCACGGCTTTCTGCGCCGCGTCCCTCAGACTTCCGGCGGTAATCATCTCTGCATCAGCCAGCAGTTGCCGGCCCTCTTCAGCGCGCGTCCCGACAATTCGGGCCACCATCGGCACATCCGTGTCGAGTTCTTCCAACGCTTCCAGGATGCCGCACGCGACCTCATCGCCCCGGGTGATACCACCGAAGATGTTGAATAACACAGCTTTGACCCGGGGGTCTCTCAGGATAATGCGCAGAGCTTCGGCCACCTTTTCGGCCTGAGCGCCCCCTCCAATGTCCAGGAAGTTGGCCGGCTCACTGCCGTACAGCTTGACGATGTCCATGGTGGCCATGGCCAGGCCGGCGCCGTTGACCATGCACCCAATTTCGCCATCCAGCTCGACATAGCTCAGATCCGCCGCGCGGGCGTGGCGCTCCGATTCGTCCTCGGCTCCGATATCGCGCATAGCTTCGATGTTCAGATGGCGGAAGAGCCCGCTGTCGTCGATGTTCATCTTGCCATCAACGGCCAATAGCTTCCCGTCGCCGGTCACCACCAACGGATTGATCTCTGCCAGCGAAGCGTCGTTCTCCATGTAGGCGCGGTACAGACTGTGGGCAATGACGCCGAAAGCCCGAATCACGTTCTTGTCCAGCCCTATGCCATAGGCCAGCTCGCGGGCCTGGAAATCCCGCAGCCCAAGCAGGGGGTCAATGGTCGCGCGCACGATCTTCTCCGGCGTGCTCGCAGCGACCTCTTCGATGTCCACGCCACCCTCTGAGGAGCCCATCATGACCACACGCCTGTTGGCGCGATCCAGCACGACACCGAGGTAGAGCTCGTCTTGGATGTCGGCGGCTTCATCGATCAGCACTTTCTTGACAGTTAGCCCTTTGATCTCCATGCCCAAGATCTTCGCCGCGCAAGAGGCTGCGTCATCGGGATTGCTGGAGAGCCTGATGCCGCCGGCCTTGCCACGCCCACCGACGAGCACCTGGGCCTTGACAACGACGGGTACGCCCAATCGCGCGGCGATTTTGCGCGCCTCTTCCGGCGTCTCCGCGACCCCACCCTCCGGAATTGGGATGTCGTATTTCGCGAAGAGGCGCTTGGCTTGATATTCGTGAATTTTCAACGTCTACCCTCCTTGAGGGTCTGTTGAGATGTTGCCAATAACCGCTCAGCGAAGTCCTTCTTGCTGCCTCGGCCGGCAACCGCACCCAGCTTCATTACGGCAATGTGACTACTCAGGCGCTTCGTACCTACACAAGAGGAGACCGGAAAAAGGGGTCGGTGGGGGGCGGCCGCCCCCCACCAACCCCTTTTTTCCGCATTTCGCAACTGCGAGGGCAGTAGCCGGGCAGTAGCCGGGCAGTAGCCGGAGCAGTTACACGGCAATTCACTAGAAGTTGGGTGCACTTCATCCATATTGACTCTCTCTCGTACCTGATGCAGATTATACTCTGCGTACCAAGACCGGGTCAACCAGGGAGCAGCAATTCTAATTATGGCACGAAATTGGGTGCTGGCCGCATAAGAAGCATGCTGAGTAGGCAGCCGTATCGAAGTGTGCTTCTTATGCGGCCAGCACGCTTCGATACGCCCACTACTCAGCATGCTGGCCGCCATAATTAGAATTGCTGACCAGGGGGAGGAGCATTTGCACTTCGGAGGGGATTGAGTTACGATTGGAAGGCATGGCCGGATGACGAGCCGCGCCATCTCACATCGTGCTGCTGAGATCGGTCGCTACACTGGGAGGTTGGAATGACGTCACAGATCACCCTGGTTTTGGCCATTCTCGGAGTGGCCGTTATCTTCTTCGTCACCGATCGGCTGCGCATGGACGTCGTCGCGCTGCTTGTGCTCGCAGCTCTGGCGCTGATCGGCCTGGTCACCGCCGATCAAGCCCTGTCGGGTTTCAGTAATCCAGCCGTGGTGACCGTGTGGGCAGTCTTCATCCTCAGCGGTTTCCCCCACCTAAAGCCAGATCCTGGTGATAAAGTACTCTTCAGATTGGCCCTACGAGGTTACAGATGAACCCAAGAACTCTACTCATTTTGGGCGGATACGGCAACACGGGGCGACTGCTGGCCCAGTTGCTGCTGCAAGAGACGGACGTCCGGCTCGTGTTGGCCGGCCGCACCGTCGAAAAGGCAGATTCGGCTGCCGCCGAATTCAACAGCCAGTTCGATGGAGAGCGGGTGTCTGCAGGCTACGCTGACGCAGCAGATGTCGCCAGTCTGGAGCAGGCATTCGACGGCGTCGATATGGTCATCGTTGCGTCCAGCACCGCGAAATACGCCCGGGAAGTGGCGACGGCGTCGCTGTCCGCCGGCATCGATTACCTGGACATTCAGTACTCGACCGAGAAGATTGCTGTATTGCAATCCATGTCGGCCGAGATCGAGCGCGCCAGCCGCTGCTTCATCACCGAAGGCGGTTTCCACCCGGGGTTGCCGGCGGCTTTGGTGCGCTACGTCGCGCCACACTTCGACCGGTTGGATAGGGCCATCGTCGGCAGTGTTATCAAACTAGACTGGTCGAGCTACGAGATGGTCAATGCCACCGCTCGCGAGTTTCTCGAAGAGATAGATGACTTCGCAACGTTGCTCTTCAAGGACGGCCGGTGGCAGAAAGCCAGATTTCTCGGCATGCTGGACACCATCTCGATGGACTTCGGTGGCGAGTTCGGCCGGCAGTACTGCGTGCCGATGTTCCTGGAGGAAATGCGCGCCATCCCCGAGATGTACCCCACACTCCAAGAGACCGGCTTCTACATCGCCGGCTTCAACTGGTTCGTGGATTGGCTGGTGTTCCCTGTGGCAGCCATCGCCTCGAAGGTCTGGCCCGAGCGGGCGCTGGAGCCGCTGAGCCGGCTGATGGTCTGGGGGTTGAACACGTTCTCCAAGCCGCCGTACGGAGCGTTGTTGAAAGTTGAAGCCGCCGGAGAGAAAGCTGGCCAACCACACACGCTCGACGTCACCCTCTACCACCCCGACGGTTACACGTTCACTGCCATTCCCGTCGTCGCTTGCATGCTACAGTATCTCGATGGCTCGATCAGACAACCCGGTCTCTGGACTCAGGCAAACCTCGTTGAGCCCAACCGCCTGATGCACGATATGCAGCGCATGGGCGTCGAGGTCGCGGAAACATGACAGATAGGGAAGGGCAGACCCACACCCTGCGTGATGCGCCGGCTTCCTGCCGCTGGGGTCGCCGAACAGCGCTCATCTGCCGCTTGTGGCGAGGACACGTGATTGGCCGCTTGGAGGACGAGCTGCGCCAGACGCTGACGGTGGCCAGCGTGGAGGGCGACGACTTCACCGCCCAGGTGGTGGCGCGCGTGCGGCAAGCCGACGAGCGCGGGCTCGTGCCCCGGATCAGCCGGGAGCTGGATCTGTCCTCATCTGATCCCATACGGATCCATCCCACGTTCTTACACCGGGAGAAGCTAGACCCAGAGGGACGCCATGAAGCGGTAACCCTAACCGAGCCGGCTACTTCTCGGCGTGGGCCGAGAAACTCGCCGGCTGCTTTGTCGCTTGTACCCGTGTATTTCTCAGTTACCTGGCCAGTCGCCTCGGCGGCTGTCAGCCGGGTCAAATGCTGCGCTGGCTTACGGCAAACCCACCCTATCTCGCACGTGGCCGGCTGGAAGGGCTTTGTTCGTTTGGATATCACCCATGAGCAACATCTGCATCGCTATCGTAGACGATCAAACGCTGGTCCGTGAGGGGCTAGCCTCACTGCTCGCCATGGTGCCCGACCTGACGGTAGTAGGCACGGCGGCCGATGGGCGTGAGGCCCTAGCGCTGGTCGACGAGCTGGAGCCGGACGTGGTATTGATGGATGTACGTATGCCGGGCATGAACGGCGTAGCCGCCACGCGCGAGATTCGCGCGCGAGATCCCCACACCCGCGTGATCGTGCTGACCACCTTTGATCACGACGAGTACGTCTTCGAATCGCTGCGCGCCGGCGCCTCGGGCTACCTGCTCAAAGACGCCGACCCCGATCACTTGGCCGAAGCCATCCGCGCTGTCCACGCCGGCGATTCTATTCTGGACCCGGCCGTCACCCAGAAGGTGATCCGCCGCGCCACCGGCACGGATGAGGCGGAGCCGGCCCTGGCCGAGCGCCTGACCCCCCGCGAGCACGACGTGCTGGGCCTGATGGCCGAAGGCGCGGCCAACGCCGAAATCGCCGAACAGTTGTGCCTGGCGGAGGGGACGGTCAAGAACCACGTCAGCCACATCCTGGGCAAACTGGGCGCGCGCGGCCGTGCCCACGCCGTGCGCTTGGCGGTGGAATGGGGGTTGTTGGATGAATAGTGGGACATCCGCTCTGACTCCTATC
>JAANWY010000236.1 GCA_018263655.1 Anaerolineales bacterium
CGCTCTGGCGTGGCAGGGTCGATTTCACGGGCGATGGCGTCAATCTCCAGGGCAATCCTCTCTTTGCGGTCGTTGTTGTACCGCAGCATCTGGGATAGCGCGGTTCGCTGCTGGCGGACATCCTCGTGTAATACAGCGACGACCTCGTGCAGGCGGCGCACCAGATCATCCAGTTCGAGTTCGGCATCGTGGGGGCCGTGGCGGGCGTCAACAATAGCCTGAACCTTGCCCATCCGGTCCAGCTCGCGGCGTCGGAAGCGCTGGACAAAGGCCAGGAAACGTTTCGTATTCTGTGCTTCCAACGCGGCTGTTGGGTTCTGTTGGTAATCGCCGTGTTCACTTCCAAGCTCGTAGAGTTGGCGGAAACTGAAGCTGTAACCCGCTTCGGGCTGCTGTGAGTGGAGCGTGTAGACAGCCAGGTCGCGCATATTGGCCAGCACGCCGTAGCGCAGCCCCTTGCTCCGCATATAACTGGCGATCTGGTCGTAGTGCTGGCCCAGGTCGGTCGTGTCGGTGCCTTTGGCATCGAAGACGAAGGGGTGCAAGTGAGTATCGTCGGGGATGTAATCGGGGCGCTTGCCGGTCGTTTTCGTCGTCATCTGCGGGTGCAGATCGTGGTGCGGCGTGAAACCCAGCACCCGCTCCAGGAAGTCACCCAGCAGGCCGTCCATCAGGCTAATCTCGTCGCCGTGCTGGCCTTGAATGTAAACTAGATAGTCAGTGGCTTGGTGGTCGCCGTAGGCAGCCCAGTTGACGTTGTTCAGGATATTGACAGTCTTTTCTATGATCTGCAGATCGTTGGACATATGGTGCTCTTCTTCACATACCGGCAGTTGACTGAGCCGAAAGGGCGTATAACTCGAAAATAGACGAAGTACTTCGTCTACAACGCTAAAAACGGTACCGTTTGCGAACAAACCGCGTCAATTTTCTTCCCTCCTCTCACTCCCTCGCCTCCGCAGCGCATCCAGCGGGCTGCGAATCTACCCCAACTCCCGCTGGCTGACGTGGGTGTACCGCTGTGTTGTCTTCACGCTGTCGTGACCCAGCAACTGGAGAGGGGGGGACTACGAGGATTATAACATGCCCGGCAAGGATTTTCAAGACCTTGACGTAAAATCGTCGAGGGCGAGGGATACCCGCTCCCGCTGGACGACAGCCCAGCCGCTCTTCAGGCCGGATGGCCCTCAACCAGTGGTCAGGCAGCCGACTGTCGTCCGGCCGGAGCAGGGGTGAAAGCGGAGTTGCTACACAAGCGAGGTGCCGGGCACTTCCACAAGAGCCCGGCACCGAAAAACGGAACAGCCTCGCACGCGCCACGGCAGGTGCCTGCCTGGATTATCGATGGCCCACCACCCGCCGTGCCTTCAGCTCCCAGCGAGGCAGGCGGCCGGTCTCCGCCACGTGCACCGGCACGCGCAACGCGAGCCGGCGCTCCATCCCCGCCCGCACTGCCCGTGCCACCGCCTCGGGGTAGTCTCCCACCACATCAGGGTAGGTAGACCACCTCCAACTGCGGCGGCAACGGTGCCACGACTGCGTACTCCCGGCTGGCGAAGCCCCGCCAGCCCAGCAGATCCTCGTCCGCGCTCCACAGAGCCAGCCCGTAGTTGGACCTGGCGCCACCGCTCACCCAGGCCCGCACCAGACTCGTAACGTCCCAACTGTAGTAGCCGGCCGGCGTACCCACTGCCAGAACGTCCTCCGTCTCGGTGTAGTCGAGCGGCGTACTCCACGTCACCGTCGTCTCCCCCCACGCCGTGTCAATTCCCATCAACTCCACGTTGAGCATGCGCGGCGACTCGGAAACCCCCACGAGGTAGGCCCGGAAGCCGGCACTCAGTACAGTGGCGTCGCTCGGGATGCTGCTCAGGTCAAAGCGGATGAGTGACCGACTGAGAGCCCGCTCACTCTGACGGCCGACGCCAAGCGTGGGGGCACTACCGTAGTTGTTCGCCGGCAGGGCGGAGAAGATGTAGGCGTCGGCCGCCGGCCCCAAGCTGAGCGTCACGGGCGTCGGCGTGTTGGTCGGCCGAACCGTGGCCGTCGGCGTCGGTGTGTTGGTTGATGTGGCCGTGGCGCTTGCGGTGGGCGTGGCGGTGCTGGTCGGCGTGTTGGTTGGTGTGGCCGTGGCCGTCGGCGTGTTGGTGGGCGGGACCGTAGCCGTCGGCGTTGCCGTTGCCGTGCTGGTGGGCCGGACCGTGGCCGTTGGCGTCTGCGTTGGCGTGTTGGCTGGCCGGACGGTGGCTGTCGGCGTGGGCGTGGGCGTGTTGGTGGGCCGGACCGTGGCCGTTGGCGTCCGGGTTGACGTGTGGGTTGGCCGGATCGTGGCTGTCGGCGTCGGGGTTGGCGTGTTGGTGGGCCGGACCGTGGCCGTTGGCGTATCTGTCACGGTGGGTGAAGGCATGCTGGTCGCTGTTGATCTGCTGGTCGGTGTCGATGTGGGTGTGGGTACGGGCTCTGCCGCCACGCCCCTCACTGTAATCAGTGGCAGGTATATCGAGAAAAACTGCCGGGGTGGGAGCACCTGCACGCTCACCTCGACTGTCGCGGTCTCGCCTCGGCTGTTGGCATCGGCTGCCAGGAGGCCGGACGTTTCAGCGGCGCTGGAAGTGTTAATGGTGACCATGCCCTCATAGCGGCCGGGGTCCATCCCCGCCGGATTGACGCCGATCAGCAGTTCCGAAGGTGCATCGCCGCTGCTGGCGCTGAGGGTGATCCACGAAGCTGATTTGGAGGCTGTCCAGTTCAGCATGCCGGCCCCGAAGTTGTAGATCTGGAGCTTCTGCGGGCTGATCGACGGGCCGTTGTTCGACGTCACGAACTTGTACAGGGTCTTGCCGGCGAGGGTCAGCTTGGGCCCGATGGGATGGGGCGGATGCTCCGGGCCGCAGGGGTCGGTGCCGGCGTCGACCTCGACGTCGTCGTCGAAACCATCCTGATCGCTGTCGGCCTTGGTGGGGTACGTGCCCAGGTCGAACTCCTGGATATTGGTCAGACCGTCCTGATCCGGATCGGTCGTGCTGCCCGTCACGCTGAAGATCGCGGCCCAGGCGTCACGCAGCCCGTCGGCGTTGGCGTCGGTTGGATCAGCGTACATGGCGGGGGTGAACGCCGCCGGCCCCACATGGCCGACGTTGTTGTAGGCCGCTACCCCGATCAGGTAACGCTGGCCTTCCTTGAGTCCGGTGAGATCGAACGTCAGTACGTTGCCGGCGTCAATCGGCGATGTGCCCTGATCGGCGACGGCTGAGCCGCCCGGAAGCAGGCAGCCCGTCGGCTCGTACCGGAGGAGATAGCCAGTCGGGATTCCGGTGATCGGGGGGTCCCACACCGCGCGCAGGCTCGCACCCCCGCCGAACGGGTTCGGGATCATGCCGGCCTCCAGATTGCGGGGCGGCCCGAGCGGCCTGTCGGGCCGGCCCAGCGTCACCGTGACGGGGGTACAGGCGCTGACGTTGCCGGAGGCGTCGTAGGCGCGGACGCAGTAGGTGGTGGTGTAGCCCTGCAGCAGCCCGCCGAGGCGGGACTGTTCCCACAGGTTCAAGAACCCCCAGGGCGCGGTGGGCAGCACCCGCTTGACCCGCATCAGGTCCTGGTTGTCCCAGGCTGGATAGGTGTACTCGATCAGGTAGCCGGCCAGGTCCTTGGTCGTGTTATCGCGCCACCAGACGACGACCAGCGCGTCCTTGAGGGTTTGTTCGCCGGCGATGACGGGCGCCGGCGGCGGCGTGGTGTCGGTGATGACCACTGAGCCGGGCGCCCAGGCGACAACGTGGCCGTTGCCATGATGGTGGTCGTCGATGCGCGCGCCGACCGCATACTCCCCCGAGGCCAGCCCCGAGGTATCCCACAGGAAACTGCCGTCCGAGGCGTGGACGCCGTTGGCGATCATGGTGGCGCTGATGATCTCGGTATCCGTGACCGGTTTGGCGGCCAGCGGTGTGTGGAACAGCTCCAGTCGTTCGGTGATCGGTTGCGACGCGCGTAAGGCGCTCCATTGCAGGCTGATCTGCCCCGAGCCGTCAACCTGGCTGATCGGGTTGGTCCAGTTGAAAGTAGGCGGGGGCGGGTCGGTGGCGAAGAGGATGGAGTAGTTGTGTTGGATGTTGACGTTTGGGTCCGGGTTGTTCAGCCCAGGGCCAACGAGCCGGACCATCCACGTGCCACCCTCGAGTGTCTCGCCGCTCGTCGGGGTGACGGCGAAGGTGACCCGCTTGCCGCTCAAGGAGACCGTATTGGTGACGACGGCGCCCGGAACAGTCCCCGTGATTTCCGTGTTGTCGGGTTTGATCAGCGTGACGGCCAGGTCATCGTTCACCCACCCGACGGAGAAGATGGCCCGGCCGGCCGCGCCGGCGGTGATGGGGAACGGGCAGATGTGGGTCAGGGGGGTGCTCAGCATGTCGCAGCCCTGGGTAGCCGGGGACACCTTGGTCCAGTCGTCAACCGGCGACTTGAGCGGCGGGTAGAGGTTCAACTGCAAGTTGCCCGGAGGCTCGATCTGGGTCAGCTGGGGGGGCGCGGGCGCCGTAGTACGATCCGGCGATGGGCGAACCGCCAGCTCTATCTCTCCAGGATGGGTGCTCACGCCGATGGCCTGCACGCTCCCGCCGAACTCGTCGATCAGGACGTGGTCGTCCGAGCCCAGGATGAGATCGAGGCCGTCCTCGTCAGCGTAGAGTCCCACGTCGAAGCCGGCGACGGTGAGCACACCCGACATGCCCCAGAGGTAGCTCGTACAACTGGCGTTGGTGCAGAACTCGCCAAAGGCGATCTTCAGGCTGATGTAAATGTCGAAGGGCGGCACCCACTCTGTGACGCGGTCCTCTTCGATGAAGAGGGTGGCCTTGATGCTGCCGGTGAAGTGGAGATCACTGTTGGCCGGGAGCCACGGGTACTTACCCTGCCACCCCTGGCCGACCCACGTGTGCAGCTTTAGCTCCCCGGTGATGATCCCAAAGGCACGGATGTCGGCCTTGACGAGCACGTCGAGGGGCTCCCAGGACACCTGGAGCAGCAGATCGGCGTCGAGGACGCCCACGATGGTGGCGCCGGCCTGGAGCTCGAAGAGGCCGCGGGTGTCGATGGTCACCTGGCCGTAGCCGTCGGAGAGCACCGCGTCGCTGGGCACAGAGCGGAAGCCGATCTGCATCGTGATCTCGGTGTGATCCGCTCCAATGATGACTTCGCCCCCGATGAGATCAACCCCGACGCCGGTGGCGCCCACCGGGATGTAAGTCGGGGCAATGTCCAGGATGAGCTTGGCCTGGTTGAGCCTGGTCTCGCACAGCTTGAAGCCGAGCTGGACCGACGGGGGCGCCGGCGGTCCCCCGCTGCTCCCGTCGTCGCCCAGCATGGGCAGGGCGATGGCGGCCTCGCCCCGAATCACCGTCACGACCTCGCTGCTGTCGCACGTCTCCTCGGTGACCTTGACGGTGGCCCCCCAGGTATCGAAGCTGAACGACTGTTCGACCGTAGTCGCGTTCAGCCCGCGGCCGGCGTAGGGGTGGTCCTTGCTGAAGACGAGCAACTGGCCGGCCTGGCTGAACATGACGGTGCCGGCCGTCCCCTGCACGGTGACATCGGGTAGTTCCCACAGCCGCACCTCGTCGTTGCCGTTGTTCCACTGGTAGTCGGGCAATCGTAGGTCGAGGCAGCTCTTGCCTTGGCCACAGTTCTTGGCGACGGGGTCCTGGTCGTCGATGGCCAGGCGGCGCGCCTCGCCGGGTGGTTGAACGACCACCTGCACCTTCTTCGTCGCTCCACCCAACCCTCCGGGCTGCGTAATCTTGGCGTATACGGCTCGGAGTTGGCTGTTGGTTGGGCCGGTGGTCTTCTTGACGTTGTCGGGGGTCAGGATTAAGCCGGTGGCAGCGCCGTCGGGTCCGTTCAGGATTCGCAGTTCGAGGCTGGCCAGGTTCGCCGGCGAGGGCAGCGGTTGCGGCTGCGCGACGCTCACGTTGAACTGGTAGTGCTTGAACTCGTTGGGGTCTGCCACGCCGGCGTCAGGGTACAGCTCCCACGGCACATCCCACGTCCTGTCGTACGGCGCATCCTTCGCATCCACGACCACGGGCACACTGATCGTACCGCCGCCAATGGCCTTTCCACCCGTCGTCGTGGTGCTGATAGAGTCGGGAGTGGGCGTGATGCTGGTCTGCCAGCGCTTGAAGGGTCTCAGCCGGCGCAGCGTGGTCTCCTGCGGCAGGAGCGCTGTGGTGCAAGAGGCCGTACAGGACACCTCGCCGGTCGCGTCAGCGGGGGGTGGGTAGAGCAGAGCAGAACCGTAGACCCCTCCGGAAGGAGCCCGCTGACCGCGGTCGGTGCCATCGGGGAACGGCGAGTCGGTATCCTCGTAGGCCAGACCGACGCTGCTTTCGACCGTCGTGAAGAGGGTCGAACCCGTGCTATCCAGGCAGACCGAACCCTGCGCCACGTAGATCCAGCGGCCCTGGAAGGGACCCATCATCGGGGTGCCCAACTGCTCGTTCGTCGTACACCAGGTCTCCCCGTTGGGGCCAGGCTCGTCGAAATCCCCCTCACTGTAAACAGTCAGGCCCAGCGCCGGCCTCGACGGTGTCACGAAGTTATAGGGCACGGGCAGCGATGCATTATGGGGCAAGATGATCGGCTGACAGCCAAACTTCTTCGTTGGGATCGTCCCGTCCGGACAGGCGAGCATGGATACCGTGACGGTGTAGACATCTTCGGGAGTGCCAGCGGCGCCGGCGGGGCGCGCCTGGTTGATGACCGCCAGTGCGTAGGCGCCGCTGACGCTGGCGCCGCCGATATCGAACGTGCGTACGGGCCCTTGTTCGGGGGCATAGTCGGTGAGCACACCCTCGTTGCCGTTGTACAGGCCGCGGACGGCCGAATTGATTCCGCCGCTGGTCGGCTCGATGACCGCCAGATCGAGGGCGGCCGTTGTGGTAACGATGATGCCGGCGCTGTATTTGGCGCCCAGCGTGAACTCGCGCAGCTCGATCAACCGGCTCGAGCTGAAAAAGAATGTTTCGGTCCGCCAGAATCCGTCGGGCTGTCCGGGTACACCGTTCGTGGGTGTCCAGAGGTTAGCCTGCTGGTACTCGATGCGGTAGTTGCGCTGTTGGTCGTCGGGGAAGTAGTTGTCCTCCGCCCTGAACACCTCAGCCTTGAGCGTCTCGCTGCTGATGCTGGGGTTGTGGCCATCAATGAACACGTAGGATGTGTCTTCCTGAAAAGCGCCGCCTTCGGCAAGGAGTTCCAGTGAATCGGTTGTTTTCTGGTACTTCACGTTGACGCCGGCTGTAACCGGGACGGGCGCGGCTGATTGGACGGCGTGATTGCCTCGGACTGCGACGGCGCGCCAGCGGGCTGGGCCGGCCGGCGGCTTCAGGTCGTACAGGTGATTGGTATCCGAGAAGACGCCGTCGAGGTAGCTGGGCACGCCAGGGCGATTGAGAAAATTGCTCCCCGCCTGGAGCTCCAGGGCGGTGTAGGTGATCAGCAACTGCGCATTGCCGGGCGTGATTCTGAATCGAAAGCATCTGGGGACGACAGAATTGTTTTCAGGCGGGATATAATCCGAGTCCAGGAACGATTTTGAGTACTGACAGCCCGCGTCGGTGAAGTGGAGGGTGAAGGCCGGCCCGTGTTCAGGTTGTGGACTCTCGTCATACCAGTCCCGAATCTCCTGGGTCACATCGAACGATGTGGGTTCGCCCTTGCGACTGTTGCCTTTTTTCGGCCCGATGGTCAACGTGCCTGTCTTGGGCGCCCCATCCTCTTCCGGGCGGCTATCCCAACTGAAGGTGTTCGGGTTGATCCCGATTCGGTCGTCGATAAGCGTGAAGCAATTCACAGGAGTAAGGTCATGCCAATCGCAGAGTGGTACCCTGTTTGGGTCTTGGGGCTGCCGTGAAATCGGCCAGAGGTTAACCGGGTGCGAGATGCTTTTTTCGCTCCAGTCAACGTCATCATCCGGATCGAATTCATAGCCCACTCTCCCCTGTCTCTGCGGCGTGACCACCAGCGTGGCCTGTTCGACCTTCGTTGGGTGGTTGGTGAGCAGGGCCGGCATGGCGTTGAACTGCATGTAGCCGCGATACTGGGCCGAATTGTTGGTGGAGCCCAGGAGTGCTCTCCCGAGCTGATAGTGGCCTGGGTCAGGGTTGTCGGTGTTACCTTTGTTCTCGCTCACCCAGGCCAGGCCGTTGCCGTAGCCGATGGTGAGCAGGACGTGCATGGTGGGGTCGATGACAGCCGGGTAGCGGCGCGCGGGATCGTGCCACCACCTCCACGGCGTGCGGACGCCGACTGTCCACTCGGTCGGCTCGGCACCGGGATAGACTGCGTATTCGCCCGCAACGGCCACGTGCTGCGCTGCCTGCTCGTAGGCGCGCACCGGATCGAAGATTATGGCAATCTCGCCCGCTTGGTCGCGTATTTCGAGCGCGCCGGTGGTGCGGAAGGCGCCGGACCGCTGCCGACCATCCGACCAGAGAGTCATGCCGGGCAGCAGCTCCAGCGTGGCGCGCAGCTCCAGGAATTCCGACACCTCGCCGTCTGCTTGCGGTGGGCTGGCCAGGATGAGCTGATGTTCCACGCTGCCGGGCGCGCTGGTGATTTCCTCGGCCAGGGTCTTGTCACTCCAGCCGCCGGCGTAGTGCAGGACGCGCCCACCCTCCCGCAGCTCGGCGAAGTCCGGTGCCTCCGGCTGCACGTTGGCGAGCTCCGTGAAGCCACCATCAGCGTCGGCAGCGCCGAGGGTCATCGCCTGCCACCGAACGGCTGCCTCGCCCACAGCGGCGGAGAGCCAGGCGCTGCGCAGGCCGGCCCGGCTGCGGATGGAGTTGCGCTGCACGTAGAAGCTCTCCGTGCCGGTCTGGAAGGCGGGGTTGATGACCTGCCAGGCGCCCTTCGCGTCCTGGTAGTGGAGCGGCTCCGCGCCAATGACCGTTGTGTAGCGGTCATCGCCGGCCTTGAAGATGGCGCTGTTGACCGTGCGCAGTTCCGCCAGCTCGGGCAGGTCGGTGACAGCCGCCGGCAGCGATCGGATACCGCTGCGCGCGGTCAGGGAGCGCTCGTCCATAGCCTCGCCAGGTAACTGCTCACCTCGCTCGGCCTGGATTGCTAAATCCAGGCCCGATGGACCGAAGCCAGTCGAATTCACCTTGTCAAGCCGCCGGATCTGGCGATCCTGCGGGAGCAGGTGAGTAGTTGCCGCGTCAGCTTTGGTGTTGATCTGGGCCGGGCTGACAGGGGCGCTGGCGGGCAGCGGAGACGACATGCCGGCCGGGGTGGCTGTGGCCGGCGGGGTGACCAACAAGGCGATGGCGAGCAAAACGCCGGCTGCCAGGAGCGGTGTCCTGAACCCCGTCCTGAGCGGCGTCCTAAGCCTGTCGAAGGGCCTGTCGAAGGGATGTACGCGGTTCATTGAGCTCGGCACTGTAGACCTCCCATTCCCGAGCTGTTACTCAATTGCCCTAGACACCCGAGCAACAGCCCTATTTTTCCTGCGGTTGCTTTCGGGTTTGCTCAGCCATCAACTGCTGCAAATTGGTCAAGGATTGGGACTGTGAAGTGCCCTCTATCGCTTTGACGGCAATGTCCTGCACCTGACTGTGGGCTTTATCCGCTTGCTGCGAGAGTCTCGCAATTTGCTCGTTTTGCTCTATCACTGTTTTCTCCAGAGACTCGATTCGCGTGTTCAGAACATTTCGTTCGCCCTCGAATTCCTTTTGCAGGAGTTCCTCTCTGTTCTTGGCCTCCACCTTAGCCCTCTGTATGGCTTCTTTGACCGCTCTGTTGACGGCTGACTCCAATTCTTTCGGGAACGCGCTGGCTCGCTCGCGCAGTTCGTTCAATTCGCCCTCTAGATCGGAAGAGCCATTCTCCCGGCCGGCAAACTCTTTTTCCATCTGTTCTCTTGTATTCGCGATGTCTCTTTCCAGCCTCGCCTTTTCGTCTTCGAACTGCTCTCTGGCCAATTGCTGCTCACGCTGAAACGCGTACTCGTACTCTTCCTTCTCCCGTTCACGCTGTTTTTTCTCGGCGGCATCCCGTTCCTTGATCTCTGCCTGGTGAAGTCGCTTTTCTTCCCCCCACTCAGCACGCAGCGTTTCTATTTCTCGGGTCAGTTCCTCTTTGCGCGCGGCCAGCTCGGCTTCAGTTTCTTGACGCTTTTGGTGCTGAGCTTCTATCAAGGCGGCCAGACTCAATGCCGACTTCTCTATCCCGTAGATCTCTTGAAGTTCTTTCTCCTTGGCTACAACCGCCGTCTTGACCTGCCTGTATGTGCTGACTTCTTCTTCCAGTCTCTCAGAAAGTTGGCTGAGAAGTTTCCCTGTCTCCACCCGGAGGGCGCTGACCCCTTGAACGATCCCCTCAGTGGACAGAGAATCTGTCACCTCTACCGCTTCTTCGATCTTCCGCTCTTCAATTTTCCTCTCAGGTTTGAGTTCCGCTTCTCGCTTTTCCTCGAGATGCTCCAAGATTTCGCCGTAGGCCGCGAGAATCTGTTTCTTGGTGTTTCGCATGCTTATCTTTTTGGGCTTGAATTCTTTGTTCGCCATTCTTCGATCCTCCTCCTCGACCTCATCGCGAGTCTAGGAATCTACAGGAAACTAATCATCGCAGAATTCGCAGATTTCGGGTGGTGTCCCACCTACGGTGTTGGCAGCTTTTTGGGACAATCATTTACTTGCAGTTCCCCTAAATCGGCAAGCTCTCTGCCAACAGCCCGAACAACACCGGCTCCACCGCCCCGATCACGGCCGCAATGGGCGCCACGACAGCGGCATTGCCAATTGACAACGCGCGGTAGAGCGCCGCAATCCCCACAGCACCCGAAATGCCGGCCGCCGTCGCCCAGAAGACATCCACATTTGGTGGCAACGACTCTCGGAACGCTACTGCGCACAGGAACAGAGCAAACAGCCCCGAGGAGGGAGCTTTACCCCAAAACCAGCACTTGGAATGGGTTGCTACGTCGCGTAGCAACCCCACCACTGAAATCACCGCTGCCCCATACCACCGCCGAAGTGAGCGCAAATATGGCGCCAAGAAAATGTGATGTGATCATGATTGTGTCACTGCTTCAGCTTGTCGACAAACGCCTTGCGGAACTTGGCAACCTTCGGTGCAATGATCGCCTGGCAATAGGGCTGCTGCTGGTTGTTTCGATAGTACTCTTGGTGATAGCCCTCCGCCGTGTAGAATTCCTCAAAGGGCGTCACCTCAGTCACGATCGGGTTACCCCAGATGCCTTCCGATTCAAACTCCTGGATGACGGCCTCTGAAACTCGCTTTTGCTCTTCAGCATGATAGAAAATGACCGAGCGGTACTGTGAGCCCACGTCCGCACCTTGACGGTTCAGCGTCGTCGGATCGTGGATGGTGAAGAAGACCTGTAAGATCTCCCTGAACGAGATTTCGTCGGGGTCGAACGTGACTTGCACGACCTCAGCGTGGCCAGTTGTACCTGTACATACTTGGTGGTAGGTGGGATTCGGAACAGTGCCGCCGGCATACCCTGACTCAGCACGCTCCACCCCGCTCAGTTGCTCGCAAACCGCCTCCAGGCACCAGAAGCAGCCACCTCCCAACGTTGCGACTTGTGTCTCGGAATGAGAATCCGGTCGACTTGATTCTTGGCTCACTGTACTGGCTCACAAACGGCGATTGCGATGAAGCATACAAATGAAGCATACAGATGTCAGAAACAGCTAGCGAAGGTCCGGCAAAGCGGTTCAAGCTGAAGTCTGCTGTGCATCTGTTCCTCATTCGCAAGGGAAAGGTGCTCGTAAGCGTTCAGGGGTGTCATTGCGAGGAACGAAGTGACGAAGCAATCCCCGCCGTTGATAGCAGTTGCACCGTGGAGATTGCTTCGCGGAGTCTATCCTGAGGCATCGAAGGGCTCGCAATGACAAATCAGCGGTAATTTCACCCACATATTGAATCACCCCCTGAACGGTTACAGGTGCTCTTGTTGCGGCAATTCAATACCGGCTATGAGGACGGAAATTACGCAACCAACCTCGGTGCAACCTTCTCCAGTCGCTCCACCGCGCGCTCCAGATCCGCCATGGCGGTGGCGATGGTGAAGCGCAGGTGGTCCTCGCCGGCTTCGCCGAATGCGACGCCTGGCGTAGCCGCGATGTCGGCTTGATCCAGCAGTGCGCCGGCCAGCTCCAGGCTGTTCTTATCGCTGTTGGGGAACTTCGGGAACAGATAGAACGCTCCTTCGATGGGCGCGCACTCGATCCCGTCGATCTCTTCCAGCGCATCTACCATAAACTTTCGGCGCTCCGCGTACGAATCCACCATCTCTTGGACGCAATCTTGCGGGCCGTTGAGCGCCGCGATGCCGCCGGCCATCACAAAGCTGACCGCCGAGGTCACGCTCTGGGTCTGCAACTTCATCGCCAGCTTGGCAATGGGCTCCGGCGCCGCCAACCAACCGAGACGCCAACCGGTCATGGCGTACGTCTTGCTAAAACTGTTGGCCGTGATCGTCCGCTCGGCCATGCCGGGTTCGGCGGCTAGACTGTAGTGCTGGGCGCCGTCGTAGACCATGTGCTCGTACACCTCGTCGCTGATCACGTACAGGTCGTGCTCGATAGCGACGGCCGCGATAGCGTCGATTTCCTCGAGTGTGAGTACCCGGCCGGTCGGGTTGTTGGGGCTATTGACCATCAGCACCTTGCTGTGCTCGGTCACGTGCTCGCGCAGCAAGCCCTGTGTCACGCGGAAATTGTCCTCGCTCGGCAACGTCACGCGGACCGGTGTCGCGCCGTTTAGCGTCACGATGGGACCATAGCTGACCCACGACGGGTCCAGGATCAACACCTCGTCGCCTGGATTCACCATCGCCGCGATGGCAATGTAGAGCGACCACTTGCCACCTGGCGTGACGATGACCTGGCTCGGCTCGACTTGTACACCATTCTCGCGCTCCAGCTTGCCGGCGACGGCTTCGAGCAGGGCCGGCTTGCCCTTGGCGGGCGGGTAGTGAGTGTCGCCCTCGCGCATGGCGGCCACAGCGGCATCCACGATGTGCTGCGGCGTGGCAAAATCGGGATCGCCGCCGGCCAGCGCGATGACGTCGCGGCCTTCGGCCTTGAGCCGGCGCGCCTTGTCAGACACGGCGATGGTGGCCGATGGCGGCACGCTCTGCAAAAGTTCCGATAGGTCTTTCATAATGTCCTCCTTGCAGTCAGGCCCCGAAGGGTTCGGAAACCTTTGGGGTCTCGATGATTCAGTTGCGAGTGGAACGTGTATCGACGCCGATACCAGAGCCGGCTGAGACGCCGTTGTCTGCCGTTGACGATATATTATACACGATATGCTGTCCGTTGCACAGTTCGTGCGAGGCAAGCGTTCAACTACCCTTGCGAAGGTTGAGAGTAGCCGTGGCAGCGCCGTGGCAATCGGTAAATCGCAGTCTAGGTTCGTAGTCAGCCACGGAGGCGAAGCCGGAGTGGCGTGCCGGCGCCCTGTGGTACCACGACGGCACGCCACTGCATTCCGCACGGATGTGCGCATCCGCGCTCACTACGAACGGGCTTTGCGATTTACCGAGCCTATAAGTGCTTCCCACATTTGTTAATAACGTGATTCACTAGCTTCACTAGCGTATACTCCTTGCTCGGCAAGAGCCAGAAAAGTGATCACGTGTACGAATAGTCAAATGAATCAGGGGAAGGTAGTTTCAAGGTCGGGAATTTCAAGCATTCGTTCAACAAGTGATCCAGGTAAATGAGCCCCAATTGGAACAGACTGTAGTAAGGGGCGTCCGTTCGCACCAATTGCCCTAGTTTGCCGGAGTGAATCAGTTCGACACCTAAGAAGATGCTCAACAGGTCAGCTATTGCTACTGCCAAGAGAAGGCGGCCGACTCGCGGCTAATCTAACATTGTCAAGCTAGACATAGTCAGTTGGGCCCAAGTAGCTTGACAATGTTAAATGACCTGGCGTGTTGAGCGAAGGTCTCCTGACTGAGTCCGATTCCTCAGCAAAAGTAAGGCCCCGGACCGGTCGGCCCGGGGCATGGGGAGAGAGAAGAACCTTGATTCGGGTCACATCTTACCGCACGTTACTTCTGTCGCCGGCCACACAGCCTGATGCATCACGATCTGCGGTAGCCCGAATCACCGAGGCGTCCCCCATGTTCGACAGTTGCCGCACAATCCCCGCCATCTTTCGGCTGCTGCGCTGAATCGACCGGGCCGCCTCCTCTAGTAACTCGGGGTTAGGTACTTCTTCTTCCTGCAAGAGTTCAGCATACCCCAAGACGACCGTGAGTGGCTGACTCAATTCATCGGCCGTGGTGCCGGCAACGTTCACCAACGCAGTCTGCTTTTCCCGAGCAACGTGCTGAGCGTGGTACGACTTCAACCGCGCCGCCATCCGATTAAGTGCCCGGGCGACCACCTCCAATTCATCGCCCGTGCGCAGTTCGATTCGGGCATCAAGGTCACCTTCACCTAAACGTTCCACCCCAGTTTGCAGAAGCGCTAGTGGTTGCAGCACCATTTTACGGATCCCCACTAGCAATATCAGGACAAGCCCCATGGTGAGGACAGTGATCGCAAAGAATTCATATTTGACAGTTGCGTCAGCAAGCATCTGAGCAGGCCTCCGAAAGTACTCGATCGCCAAGGCGCCGACTCGCCGGCCATCCACCGCAACCGGGACAGCGAGCCAGTCGGTGGCGCCCGCCGCTGCTGATAGGGAGAAGGACTCAATTGCACCCTCACTGATCACGCCAGCCAGTGAACGCCTTGCATCTTCTGGAAGCAGTGTGCCCATCATCGCGGAATCCGTGGCAGCCACCACTTGCCCGGTGTGATTTGCCACGAGAATGCCTCGGGCGTTTTCGACACCCTCTCCGCCAGCCGGCTGGTCGATCTGAGCCTGCAGCGCCAACAGCAGTTTCTGCATGCTTTGCGAATGTCCCCAATAGTCACCGTGCTCAATAGCCACAACGATCGCCTCAGCGGTGCCCCGGGCGTTCTCGGTGAGGAACTTCAGGTAGACATGGTACGATTGGCTGGCCTTGACGATCCCGCGCGCAACGAGAAAAACGAGCATAATGACGACTACAAAGGTGACTATTTTCCGCCGCAGGCTCCAGTGTCCCATGGGGGGTGTGCCTCCTTGCGATGTATAACTTGAATATCGGCTCGATCCACAGCCGGTCGGGACAATTGTATCATGTAACTGCCCAGGCAATCGCCCGGCAATCGCCCGGCAATCGCCCTCGCAGTTGAGGCCTATTCTTGTGCAGGTACGCAGTGCCTGAGTAGCTTGACAATGTTAAATTCGGTTCAGAAACAGCCTTTTGATCGCCGAAGGTCTCCTGACCGAGGCGAATCGGGCCCTTCGTCAGGCTCAGGACGCCGCTCGGTCAGGAGACCTTCGCCCAACACGCCAGGTAATTTAACATTGTCAAGGTAGTCACTATATCGCCACGATTATACTGGATGACGGTCGCGGGAGGCCGGCAGCAATATGAAATTGGCGTTAAAACAACGGCGGACCTACTCTGTCAAAGTGAAGGTCAACCCCCCTTGCCAGGTGGCTCCCTCATCGGTTGAGAACTTGAGGCGCCACTCACCTGGCTTATCTTCCATGTCCTCGACGTGCCAATACAAGTTCTGCCGGCGCACACAACCTGGGTGGGTCTCATAGCCTCGGAATCCGTAGTTGGCGTTACCCCAGGGGCGACCGCTGGGTCGATAGCGCCGCGTGAAAATAGCCGTGTCCGGTTTGACGCCCTCCCACAAGATTGTCTGCACGACAAAGTCGTCCTCCGGAGTGAAGACATCCGCCGGCCGAGCGGGGTAAGTGGCATACGCCCTGCCAGGCACGATTACCCTAGATACCGTGAACGTGTAGTTCTCGGGATCAATCTTGGCCGTCAGCGCTTCGAGATACCGTGTGGGCACGGACTGCCCTTCAACGATTATTGTGCCCTCGAGGCCGTGTCTGTCGATCCCGCTCGTGAACCATGCCTGCCACTGATACTCGCCGGCGGGCGCATCCAGGTCCGGTGCACCGAGGAAGCGCCAGACGCTTTCGCCCGGCGGTACATATACCTGCCGGCGACCACCCAGGTTGCCGTGTTCTTCCTCGGTTGGCGCCATCGTACGCCAGTGGAGAATGGCCGGCTGAGGAATATCAGCCTCGTTGCGCATACGGGTCCAGAGCGCGACGGCCTGACACGGTTGATAAGTCATCTGCCGATCGCCCTCGTAATCAGTCGTATACACATCCTCGATAGATAGCGAACCGGGGATGACGACCTGTTTTTCGATCAGAGGCAAGAAGACAGAGTACTGATCGGTGGCTATCGGCGTCACGGTAACGGTGGGCGTGATCGTCGCCACGGCAGACTGTCCGAAGGCGTAGGCCTCTCCAGGGGTGCATCCCATATTTGTTAATGACGCAATCATCATCTGAACTCCCGTACCAGTATGAGTCACCATCTCGAACCCTTCGACAGGCCCTTCGATGAACTCAGGACGCCGCTCAGGACGTTGCAAGTTCGAGCGTCCGGACGCCGCAACTTGTTGCGGGCTGAGAGCGTCGGCCACCGGCTTTACAAACTTGGGATGCACAC
>JAANWY010000237.1 GCA_018263655.1 Anaerolineales bacterium
TAGGCGGTCGATGTCGGCCATGAGTTGTCCTGAGCCCGTTTCATTACCGCCCCACGTTGGGCGAAGGTCTCCCGACTCCCCACGCTGGGCGAAGGTCTCCCGACTCCCCACGCTGGGCGAAGGTCTCCCGACTCCCCACGCTGGGCGAAGGTCTCCCGACCGAGCCCGTTTCGCATCAAAGGTCGGGAGTAAGCGTTCAGGGGGTAACCCATGGAGCATCCCTTCGACAGGCCCTTCGACAGGCTCAGGACGCCGCTCAGGACGTCGTTTCGCGCTACTCGGGATGCTAGTCGTGATACCCCTGAACGGTTACGGTCGGGAGACCGGCCACAGCAGCGAAATGTGACATTGTCAAGGTATGGACAGTGGGCCTTGGTCATCGTTTGGGCCAGATAAGCGCAAAATGTAGGGCAAGTTGGCAACTTGCCAGGCGCAATTTACCAAATTGCGCTACAAGCGAGCGCTACGCCACTTGCTGTTTCCAGTGTTGATAGCGATCGCGGTAGAACAGGAGACCCGCCGCGACCAGACCACTGCCGATGAAGGCATGGCCGGCGATACCGATGATCATGCCGACGGGGTGCACTTCGCCCAGGCGTTGCCATATCAGGGACAGGCCTTGACTCAAGATGAATATCAGGGCAATTAGCCCGAAGGCTGACCAGAAGTTACGCGCCACGATGTTGGCGCTGTTCCAGATAGCTCGGATTGGCCCCACGTCATTCAGTGCAATCGCATCCACGGTGAAGAACAGATAGACGGCGGCCCAAATCACGCCTACGTAGAACAGGCTCATCAACACCGAGGCCACGCCGCCGGCGATGAGTGACAGCAAGCCAATGAGAAACGAATAGGGCACGAATAACGCCACGCCGAGGAACAGTACGAGCAATACCAGGGCCACAATCCGCAACCACATCACGCCGGCCTGGCGAAGTAGCGGCAGGTGGTCGCCCGGCTCCTCGATGAGTTCTCGAACAATGAGTGTGAAGTACAGACAGCCGATGGCGAGGCCAACTAGAATGAGAAATGTAGCCGCGCCGATGAGGGCCATCCAGCCGCTGATCTCAAGGACGCCAGCGTCGTTTGAGCTGGCGCCGGCCATCAGGGTCGGGACGCCCATGAGGCTGGCGGATAGCAGCGAGAATAGGTTGAACTGCTGGCCTATCACATCGATCATGTTGTTCACCACGTCGATGTCGACAGGCGCCTCTGGCATGGCGGCCGGCGCGGAGCGAATCAAGAGTTCCTCGATGCGCCGGAGGAGTGGCGAGATCGACAGTCGCGGTCCGAGCCAATACCAGATATCCAGCAGAACGGGGACCACGATGATCCACGCACGTTCGGTAATTAGGTTGAGGCCGGCCGACAAGCTGTCGATGACGCCGATGTGAGTTTCTTCCACATTGCGAGTTTCTTCCATATAGTGCAATTTTACCACAGATTGGGCCGTCTGAGAAGCGACAGACCGGAGGCCAGACACTTATAAGGCATTGCGGTAAAACTGACACGCCGCCCATGAATGAATTCATGGTCTGATACGCAAAACACGTTTCCTGTAGCAGACACCGAATGAATTCGGTGGGCGGCGTGCGGCTTTTGCCCTA
The DNA here is from genome assembly GCA_018263655.1 of Anaerolineales bacterium. Classification (GTDB taxonomy): domain Bacteria; phylum Chloroflexota; class Anaerolineae; order Epilineales; family JAANWY01; genus JAANWY01. The sequence continues at coordinate 1,608 of JAANWY010000237.1, forward strand.
ATGGCTTATAAGATAAAGCGCGTAGGCGGACATTCTGCTACATCTATGGCCTATTGCCTGCAACAAGTTGCAGCGTCCTGGACGCTCGGGCCCTTCGATCAGCTCAAACCGTCACCTGAATACTGCGACCGTGTCTCGAACCCCCAATTGCCACAAAGACCGTCGAGTGATATAATGTGATGAGGAGTGTCAATCTGGAGGGAGGAATGTGATGATACAACAAAGAAAACTTGATCTAAACGCCGCAGAGGCAAGACGGCTCCATTACGAAGCGCTTGTGATCGATACGCAACAACCCCCAGCTACGTCGGGCTTCCTGTTCACAGACAACATGCGGGAAGCCCTTGAAGGATACCACGCTCAAGGGATGAGCCGACAGGAGGCCGGCAAGCGGCTGGCGGCCATGGCTGCGCGTGAGATACAGACCTCTGAGGAGGCACGTAAACAGTACCTGGACTTCTGGGCGGAGTCCGGTGTCACTGTAGCCAGCGGGACCTACGCTGGACCCGGTCCCATTGGGCAGGCCTTTGAGCGTTCAGTCAAACAGGTCGCGCAAGCCCGCTCCATTGTGGACGCCCTAAATGGTCAGATGGTGTTGGTGCTCACGGCCGACGACATCGAACGCGCCCACCGGGATGGCAAGTGCGGCCTTATCATCGATTTTCAGGACACGATCCCGTTCGAGAACGACCTGGAGCGCATCGAATTATTCTACAACTTGGGCCTGCGAGTGGTCCAGTTGACTTACAACCTGCGGAATCTGGTAGGCGATGGTTGCACTGAGACCTACAAGAGCGGTCTAACATACTTCGGTCGCGAGGTGGTACAGCGTCTCAACGAACTCAACATGGTGGTGGATGTGAGCCACTGCAGCGAGCAGGTGGGGTGGGATGTGCTGGAGACATCCTCGGACCCCATCATGGTCACCCATTCGTGCAGCTCGGCGCTGTGCTACCATGATCGGGGCAAAAATGACAAGCTTGCGAAGGCGGTGGCCAACAAGGGTGGTTTCTTCGGCGTAGTGGTCATTCCTGGTTTCATCCAGGATACCCACGAAGCCTCCCTCGATGACTTCGTCGACCACGTCGAGCATCTGGTGAACGTGATGGGCATCGACCACGTAGGTGTCGGCACGGACAAGGCCGGCCCCGGCCCAGGGACTGATTCCATGATCGAGTATCCATCCGACATGCCCGAACGGCGTCCTGGGACCTTCAACTTTAGCGGGTTTAGGGACGAACACCGCATAAGCGAAGAGTACACTCTCGCCGGCTACGAGAAATTCAGTGATTGGCCCAATCTGACCGTCAAGCTGGCAGAGCGCGGTTTCACCGAGGAGGAATTGCGTAAATTGCTTGGGCTGAATTATCTGCGTGTGTTTAGAGAAATCGTAGGGTAGCCGGCACGTCAATGTCATCAAGTTAGGAGATAACTACTCAGGCAATTGCCCGGCAACTGCCCTCGCAGCTGCGAAATGCGGAAAAAGGGGGGCGGCCGCCCCCCACCGACCCCCTTTTCCGGACTCCTCTTGTGTAGACACGAAGTGCCTGAGTAGTCACGTTAGGAGATAGTGAATGTCAAGTTGGATTCAAATACGTGTTGTGTCAGATGATGAGGAATCGGAGCCGCGAAGAACTCGGGGTAGTGAGCAGAGGACGTCGTCGGCTGGATTCGGGAAGTGGTTGGCCATTGGTGGCGGCCTGGTTCTGCTGGGCGTCGTGTTGTTCGCCGGCTGGTATTTCGGGTTTCGCGGCGGCCATCAGCCGGCCAAAGCGGCTGTGAAGCGGCCGACCGCCGGGCCGGCCGCCAGCCCTCAAACGCCGGCGGCGCCGACTCGACGGCTCGGCCGCCCGGGAATACGACGTCGCTGAACAGCGACGCAGAGGCGAGCCGCGATCCGTTGATCCTGTCGGATGCGTCGAGGCGCCGGCTGGCATCGGACAAGCGTGTCGCTCTAGTGAACGAAGAACCCATCACCGAGGCCATGCTCGAGCGCGAAGTCGGTGTTGCCCGTGTCCTGTACTCGTTTGGGCAGGGCGTAACGCTCGGCAACGATCCTCAGACTCTGGAGCGTGTGCGATCCGACTTGCTCAACACCGTCGTCGATGAGCGCCTGGTGAGGCAGGCAGCGGTGGAAGCCGGCGTCACCGTCAGCGACGCCGATCTGGATGCGCGGGTAGACAGGTTGCTGGAAAGGTTCCGGGTCTCCACAGGAGCCCTGACTGAACAGCTTTCGGCCGTTGGTGTGACGCTGGACGATCTGCGAGAATCGCTGCGGGTTACGATGTTGACGGAGCGTTTCGTGACTGAGAATCCACCGCCGGATGATGTAACCGCCCAGTCTGACTACGCAGCTTGGGTCAAGGTATTACAGGAAGACGCCGATGTCCAGATTCTGACGAGTGGAAAGGTCGCGAAAATTGCCAGAGTCGGGCAGCCTGCCCCGGACTTCACGCTGCGCAGCCCGAACGGGGAGGCGGTGAGCCTGTCCGATTTCGCCGGCCAGGCGGTCCTCATCAACTTCTGGGCCACCTGGTGCCCGCCCTGTCGTTTTGAGATGCCGCTGTTCGAGCAGACGTACCAGAAGCTCAAGGATGACGGGTTCACGGTGTTGGCCGTGGATGTTCAGGAAGGTCCAGA
>JAANWY010000238.1 GCA_018263655.1 Anaerolineales bacterium
TGCGGAGACTCTCATCATCCGCCGTGTACTCAGCGGCAAAGACCGAGGCCGGCGCCTCCATTCTCGCCGGCGGACGCGTGAAGTGATCGATGAGGGCCAGCCGCGTGGTGAGGATGGCAGACATGCCCTGATAGAGGTGCTGAGCTTCGTCGCGCTGTAGGTCCTGTTCGGCAATTCGCCCCCGATTCAGATCCCGAGGGTCAGGCTTCGCATCCCCAAGCCCCAACACCTCCCGCTTGTACCGGAGCTGCCGGTCCACGTGCGCCGGCTCATTCGTTTTGCCAATCTCATCGCCGTAGATGATGGCCGGCATCCCCGGCAGCGAGGCCAGCAAGAGATAGGCCATCTTGATCCGTCGCGCGTCCTCTTGCAGAAACGAGGCGGTCCGACCCGCTACCCCAAAGCCTTTCCGGAATACTTCGCCATAAGGTGTCAAATGCTCCAGAACGTTATACCGCTGCTCCTGCGTGGCGAACTCGAGTGTCAGCTCATCGTGATTGCGCAAGAAGTTGACCCAGGTGGCCCAGAGTGGGAGACTTTGGTGCGAGCTCTGCAGGGACGTCCAAACATAGTCCGCGTCGGCATTGAGGATGGACGACCAGAGGTCATTCATCAGGTCGAAATTGTAGGCAAGTTCGGCTTCCAATTGTCGCTCTCCGTAGTATTGCAGGACGGTGCTCAAGGGTTGGCAGGTCTCGACGAGAAAAACCGAAGTGGGCGAGATCTGTTTGACCACCAGGTTGAGGGCTTGCAGAATATAGTGCAGCCTCCGGTGTGATTCCACCGGCCCGCTTTCGATATCTTTGGCGATGAACGTCACGGCGTCGAGCCGGAAGTTGAGACCGTACTGGAGCCAATGTTCCAGGATATCGACAAAAGCCAGAAACACGTCGGGGTTCATCCAGTCCAGGTCGAGCTGCTGCGGGTAGAAGGTGTGATAGTACCAGCAGCCATCCTCTCCCTGCCGCCAGTGGGGGATGACGCCCTCATCATCTACGAGGCCCGGGAAAATAATCCGGTGAGCAATCGTCGTTCCGTCAGAGACTTCGTAGACTGCCCAGTGGCCGCTTGCGCGTTCTTCAGATCGAATGAACTTGGGCCGCTCCTCTGAGTGGATGAAGAACCGGCGGTAGAACGCGTCGCCCTCGATGGCTGCCCGATACCAACGGTGTTGCTCCGAGACGTGGTTGAGGACCAGGTCGATAAACACGCGGATGTTGGCCTGCTTTGCTCTGTCGAGGAAGTAATGGAGCCCGTCGTTGCCCCCTAATTCTTCTCTCACCGTCTTGTAGTCCGAGATGTCGAATCCCAGGTCGACCATGGGTGATTCCAGAAAAGGGAGAATGTGCACGGCGTTGATGCCAAGCTGTTCCAGGTAGTCGATTTTGTCAGCCAGGATGAAGAGATCGCTTTCGTCGCCTTGCCAAAAGCTGTCCGGGTAGGCAACGTAGAGGTTACACTTTTTGTACCAGTCCAGCGAGCGTTCATCAGCAACGGTGGGGTTGGCAAGGTGTGGTTCTAGTTGTGCCAGGATCCGTTCAACGGCTGTTGGGCCGTATACTTCGGTGAGTAATTCGGCAAGTACTGACGCAACGTCTGCGCCGGCAGAAGCGGATCGAGCCTTTAGTGCCATCAGTTTCCTCTCCTTCGGCCTTTCCCGCTGCAAGGGGGCGCATCTACTACTTGGGGGACCCCCGAAAAAGGGCGAGTCTAGCGCCGGTCGAGTACGCCCGAAGGGCGTGTATCGAGACCCAGCGGGTTATTTCAATGCGCCGCTCGCTGGTTTCGATACGCTTCGCTACTCAACCGACGCTCGCTCCCCCAACTTCTGAATACGCCCGACGGCACTCCACTGCGTAGAACAATGTTTCTGCCTGAGCCGGCGAGCCGGCTGCACCGTCATGGCGGTGCTTGATAGACAACCTTCCTCAACGACGAATGCCACACCTCCGCCGGCCAGCGGACTGTCGACATCCCGAACGTCGAAGACGAGCTGATCGTCGATCCACGCTTGCAGGCGCGCGCCTACGACCTCCAGGCTCAAGGTGTACGCGCGTTCTGGTTCCCAGGAGAAGTCATCCTTGGCCAGCACGGTCTCACCGTCCAACGCCTTGACCAGGCAGACCTCACCGTCATTGCACAGCAGCAAGGCGTAGTACCGTCGCATACCCTGTACTCGAGCTGCGATGCCCACTGCCTCACCCAGGTGCGGAGTGACGTCGGCGCTGACCTGATAATCGTTCCACCTACGTGTACCTTGCATCAAAAGGCCCACCCCGCGGTCCTGGGAGAGGCGGAAAGCCTCGGGCCAATGCATCCCGAAATGATCGACCCCCGACACCCAGGCCCGATGCCACATGTGGCCTCCCCATTCAGGTCGGGTGAGCGCTAGATCGGCTGCGCCATCCCAAGTCAGAAAATCCACATAAACTGTGCCTGTTGCTCCCCGTTCACCGTTGAGTTCCACCCCGATCTGGGCGATGGGACCGCCGCGCGTGCTGCTGATCTGCCAGGTGGGTTCGTGGTAGGCTCCCGGCGGGAGCCTTACCTCTGGCCCGCGCTCGGTGACCAGCTGGTCGTCCGGCCCGTAGTAGCGAATGTACAAGTTGGACGTGACAGGCTGAGCGTTGTCTGCGTCAGCAGCGAGGCCGGCGCGGACAGTCTGACCCGGGAATAGCGTCGGCGAAGCCATCAGGCTGTACCCGGGCATGTCAATCGCCTCGGGCGGGATGAAGGTCGCTGTGGCTGCCCGCGCAACACGCCCCGGCGCCAGTTGGTGATAGTGCAGTGCTAGGCTTCGTTCCCCCGACCGGCTGTGTCCAGACACGTTCTCCAACGTGAGTGTGCCCTTTGATTCCGCATCGTCCTCGGTCAGCTGGAAGCCTTGTACCGAGCCCGGTAACTCGAAGTGGAATCGGGCGCCGGCTTTAGGTGGGATGGACGCCTCCCCCGCTAGCGCCCGGCCAATTCTCACGAGGTGGTAGGTTTCAGTTACAGCGTCGGTGACGGCACGTCCACCATCGGCGGTGGGCATGTAAAGCCGGTCTGCCACCGGACCGCGCCAATCAGGGCCGGCGTCGATGCTGGTCAGGCCGTTCTTGATCCCCAACAGACAGCCCACGTTCCCAGAGTTGCAGTCGGTGTCAAAACCACAGGTGTTCACGATCATCAGTGATTTTTGGAAATCGTCATCACCGTATAGTAAGCTGAGGATGACCAGGCCGTGGTTGGGCACCATGTGGACAATACCGCCGTATTTGTCCTTCCAGTAGTGCTCTTGCAGTCGCCGGAACGCCTCGCGCCAGTCTGGTTCCGCCGCGTGCCATTCACGGATGTCGGCTATCATGCGGTAGATGACCGAATTCTCAGGAATCAAGGAGACTGCTGTGTCGATCAGCTCATTGATGTCCGATTCGACGAAAGCCAGGGCTTCCATCGCGGCGATAACCTGGGCCCCGTAGATGGCTTCGCCGTCGTGGCTAACGCTGGCGGCTCGGCGAGCAAGATCGGCTGCCAGTTCAGGATCACCGGGCGCCACCATAGCCCACCCATCGATGAAGATCTGAGCGCCGATCTGCTCGGAGGTCACCTTGCCGTTCAGCGCCGCTGAGCCGCTGTCCGGCGCCTCAATGCCGCCCTTTAGGCGCAGATAGGCGGTGTGCTCCGTGGAGTTTCCCAACCCACTCCACCACAGGATCGTCTTGTTCTCGACGATGTAGTTGAGCCAGGTCTGGCCGATCTGGGCCGGCGTCAGCTCGCGCGAATTGCCGTAATCGGGTAGCGCACGCGGGAAGGTGAAGGTGCCGGTGATGTCGTCATCCGTGACGATCAATGGCGCGTCCAGTTTCTCATGGACGTAGAAGGTGATCTCCCCCAGTTCGTTGATGATGCGCTCGTAAGGCCAGCCCTCGAAGGGACGACCCAGGTACACACCGATGATCTTGCCAAGGATGCCGGCGTAAACTCTTTCTTCGTAGTCGTTGGGTACCATCATCAGTCTCCTGCGCCGACTCGTTATCGTAACCAGGTTAGCGCCAGTTTACCACGTAAATTCAGAGGCGTCAAAGGGGAGGTGGCTGCTTTGACGAGCAGCAAGTGATGGTATAAGGTTATGAGGGCACGCACGTGATGCGCCGCCGGCCCGCGGAGGGTAATCAGATTGGGCAAGGACGAAGCCATGGCTGCAGATTCGAGTCCTACTCGCTGATGATCACGCCCTGTTCCACTAAGGAATGGCACTAAATAACTTACCCGTTTGGTGCCCCAAAACCCTAGTAAAACAGAGGTGAGCCGATTATGCTTAATTCGTTGACCAGCATGTTGACCAGCATCCTGAGTAAGCTGTAGCGAAGCGAAAGCTGTATCGAAGGGTGCGGGTTTGCCTCGAGGCGTTGCTTGAGCCGCACCCTTCGATACGATCTCCACTTCGTTTCGACCTACTCAGGATGCTAACCGACAATTAAGCATAATCGGTAACATGATTTTTGCACGAGGTGATCGAATGAACAGCCAACGACGCAACCTCTACATCCTTACCTTTGTCCTGTTCGTGGTCATGCTCGGCTATGGGATCATCATTCCCATCCTCCCGTTTTACATCGAGAGCATGGGCGCCGGCGGGATGGAATTAGGACTGCTGGCCGCCTCCTACGCTGTCATGCGCCTGATCTTTGGCCCGATCTGGGGCGGACTCTCCGACCGCGTCGGGCGCAAACCGATCCTGCTCATCGGGATTTTGGGCTATGTCATCACGATGGTCTGGTTCGGGCTGGCGACCCAACTGTGGATGCTGTTTGCCGCCCGGATTTTGGCCGGCATCTTGTCCTCCGCCACCGCGCCGACCACCATGGCCTACATCGGCGACAGCGCCCCCGAAGAAGAGCGCGGCGGTGGGATGGGGCTGCTCGGCGCGGCCGGCGGCGTTGGCACCATCCTCGGCCCCGCCATGGGTGGTTTCCTGGCAGACACGTCCCTTTCGCTGCCGTTCTTCATCGCGGCCGGGCTGGCGCTTTTGTCCCTGATACTGGCCGTGATCTTTTTGCCGGAATCCTATCCGGCGCCAGAACAAGAAGTCGAAGAGAAAGAGGCCATCATCGACTTGCGCGCCTGGTGGCAGGCCCTCTTTACCCCCGTCGGGACGCTCTTCATCCTGACCTTTATCTCGACCGGCGGATTGATGATCTTTGCCAATGTCTTTGGCTTGTACGGGCTGGAACGTTTTGGCTATGGTCCGGATCAAGTCGGCATTATCATGATGGTATTGGGGTTGGTCTCGGCGCTGACTCAGGGCCTGCTGGCCGGGCCGGCCACCAAACACTGGGGCGATGAGCGGGTGATCAAAATCGGACTGTTGGCAACCGCCTTGGGCTTCGGCCTGTTGCTGCTGGCGAACAGTTTTGTGACGGTCATTTTGACCACCGCTTTCTTTGCCGTGACCTATTCAATGACCAATCCGGCGCTACTTTCGCTCACCTCGCGCCGCGCCACGATCCCGCAAGGGATCGCCATGGGATTGAGCAACTCCTTTGTGAGCCTGGGGCGCATCGTGGGGCCAATTCTGGGCGGGATCGCACTGGATATCCGTCTCGGCCTGCCGTACATCATCGGCGCAGCCATCATGCTGATTGCTTTTTTCGCCAGTTTGATTTGGATTAAACCAGAGCCAGTAGCGCTGGAGCCAATACACCCCGCCACCGATGCTCAATGAGTGGGTCGAGGATTGGGGATTGGGGATTGGTGATGAACATGACGGGTAACGAAACAGTCAGGTGACCGGCACTTCCAGGCAGATTTTGGCGACAACAGTGCCTGTGCTGTGCCTAAGACGGTGATTTTGATGTTGATGTCGCAAGTGCCGGTCACCTGAACGCTTACTCGTCGAGTAGAGGAGCTAGCTATCAAACTGAAGGGATTGTGCTGTGGACTTCTCAGCTATTACGGACTCATTGTATGTTGGAACTGCGCCGCATCTTGAAGACTATGACACATTGCGTGAACTCGGTGTGACGTTGGTGCTCAACATGCGTATCAGGCGCTGGCCATATCTGGGCCGATACAATCCGCCTATCCGCAGCCTATGGCTGCCTACGTTTGATTTTCCGCTCTTGCCAATCCCGATTAAAATTCTCCGGCGAGGGGTGATCGCTGCCCTCGAGGTGTTGGGGGCAGGTGGCAAGGTCTACGTCCATTGCACTGGAGGGGTGCATCGCTCGGTTGCCATGGGGGCCGCAATCCTGATTGCACAAGGATATTCAGTCCAAGAGGCGGCGCAACTGCTCAAAGACCGCCGGCCCGTCGCAGACCCAGACGCGTGGCACATACGACGACAGATCAAACGCTTTGCGAAGTCTTGGGAGAAACGCCCCGGTGTTTAGGTCATAATGGGTCGATGAACAGTAGGTGGCGAACGCCAAATATTGACTTTTTGAGATCAGAGATTGGAGATAAAATGGCAGGTAGTGAAACAATCAAGTGGTTTGCAGAACTTGACAAGTCTGCAATCCCTGTGGCTGGTGGCAAAGGCGCCAACCTGGGCGAGCTTGTCCAATCTGAAATGCCTGTGCCGGCGGGCTTTGTCGTCACGACCGCCGGCTACCGCCGCTTTGTCGAGGCCAACAATCTGCAAGAGCAGATCGTGGCGCTGGCCGCCGAGACGGAGGCAAGCGATCCGACAGCCTACGAGGCGGTTGCGGCACAGATCCGCGACCTGTTCCTGGCAGGTGCGATGCCGGATGGCCTGGAGGACGCGATCCGCGCGGCTTACGATGAATTGACGAGTGAATTGGTGGAGGAGAACGACGAAGCCGTCGCCGTCCGATCCTCGGCCACGGCGGAAGACCTGCCCGAGGCCAGCTTTGCCGGCCAGCAGGAGACCTTTCTCAACGTGCGCAGCGAGACCGCCCTACTGGATGCGGTCAAGAAATGCTGGGCCAGCCTGTGGACGGCGCGCGCCATGGCCTACCGCGAGCGACAGGGGATCGAGCATGAAGGAGTGGCAATGGGCGTCGCAGTGCAGGCGATGGCGCCGGCCGATGTCTCGGGCGTGCTGTTTACGGCCAACCCAACCACCGGTGAGCGCGGTGAGCTGGTCGTCAATGCCAGTTTCGGTCTCGGCGAGGCCATCGTGGCCGGCCAGGTGACGCCCGACACCTACGTGCTGGACCGGGACAGCATGATGCTGAAGGAAACCAGGCTGGGTGCGAAAGAGGTGATGATCGTGCCTGCCGATGGGCAGGTGGCCGATGGTCAGCGCACGACAACTCAAGCCGTCCCTGAATCACGGCGCAGCGAATCGGCGCTTTCCGAGCCGCTGCTGGGCGAGCTGGCCGCGCTGGGGGTGCGCGTGGAAGAACACTTCGACGGCGTTCCGCAGGACATCGAATGGGCCGTGGCGGATGGGCGCTGCTGGCTTCTCCAGTCGCGCCCCATCACCAACTTGCCGCCGGCCCCCCTGCGCGATGTGCGCTGGGAACCGCCCCGGCCGGGCACCGTCTGGATGCGCCGGCAGGTGGTCGAGCACATGCCCGAGCCCCTCTCCCCGCTGTTCGAGGAACTCTACCTGCAAGAGGGCCTGGATCAATCCCTGACCGAGTATACGAAGTTTATGAGCGACCTGGCCGGATTTGAGTTCGACATGTGGGATTTCGTCGAGCCGCCCTTCGCCACGACTGTGAACGGCTACGCCTACAGCGTTGCCAGCTTCGATTTCAGCTGGCACATTGTTCCGATGCTTTTGCGCGTGTATACCGTTGTCCTACCAAAGATGTTCCGTCACATGCTCCCCCACTGGCGCGACGAGGCGCTGCCGGCCTATCTGGCCACCATCGAGCGCTGGAAGGATGTTGATCTGACCGACGCAGCGGACGAGGACCTGCTGCACGGCGTGCGCGAGCTGGCCGTGGCGGATGCTGTCTACTGGCTCGGAGCCGCCATGCCGTTGGGGTTGGCGCGAATCACGGACGCTTTGCTGGACCACTTCCTGAAATCTGTGGCAGCCGGGCGCGGCTCGTCGAACGGACCGCGCCCAACAAGTGGCCCCTATCTACGCGGCTTCCCATCCAAGGCCCTGGAGGCCCAGGCGCAGTTGGAGGCCATCGCCAGGGACATCCACGGCTCCGAAGGGCTGCGGGAACGGGTCGTTGCCACGCCGGCCGCACGCCTGCTCGATGTGCTGCCAGAGCATTCCGACGGGCAAAGGGTGCGGGACGACCTCCAGCAGTACCTCGATGCATACGGCCACCAGATCTACAATCTGGGCTTCGTCACGCCGACCCAAGGGGACGATCCCCTCCCCGTTCTGCTGAGCCTGAAAGCCGCAGTCGAGCACCCGGACCGAGACGTGCGCGGCCATCAGGCGGAACTGGCACAGGAACGTGAAGCACTGGTGGAACGCACGGAGAAGTCCCTCAACCCCATCCAACGCCGGCTGTTCCGTCGGCTCCTGAACTGGGCGCAGCGCTACGTGCCCTACCGGGAGGAGGCGCTCTTCTACGTGGGCGCGGCCTGGCCCACGCTGCGGCGGTTGGCACTCGAACTGGGCCGGCGGCTCACGGAGGCCGGCTCGCTCGATGCGCCCGACGACGTCTTCTACCTGAAGAGCGCAGAACTGACGGACGCCAGCGTCGCTCGCTCGGACGGTCAGGGCCGCCCGGAACTAGCACAATTGGCGCGCGAGCGGCGTGAACTGCGGGAGGCGCGCAAAAGGCTGGACCCGCCGGTCGTGGTTCCGCCGGGCGGCCGCCTCAAATTCGGGCCGTTTGATCTTGCCATGTTTGAGCCCCAGCCCCGCAGCGTGAGCGAAGGTCCGATCCTGAATGGCTTTGCCGTCAGTCCAGGCCGGGTCACTGCGCCAGCGAGCCTCATCCGCTCACCGGACGACTTCGTCAAAATGGCGCCGGACACGATCCTGGTCTGCACGACGACCACGCCGGCCTGGACGCCCCTGTTTTCCCAGGCGAAGGGGTTGGTCACCGACATCGGAGGCGCGCTGGCCCACGGCTCCATCGTGGCCCGCGAGTATGGCATTCCGGCCGTCATGGGCACGGGTGTGGCCACCCAGCGCATCGAAAGCGGCCAGCGCATCCAGATCGACGGAGATGCCGGCACGGTGACGCTGCTGGACGGAGCCGGCGTGGAGGAGCACGCGCAGCCGTCGATGCAGCCGGCAGCGGAGACACAGACCGCCTCCAATGAGCAGAGAAAGGCGCTACTCGCCCTGGCTGCCGGGGCGGTGGTCGGGCTGGTGGTGTGGTGGAAAAGACGTCGGCGGGGCATGTCGAAGCCGCGCATATGAGCTTGGTCCGTCTGCAAAGGAGAGAACTATGATTTACCCATTTGATTCAGCTACATTGCCCACCCTCGCCGAAGTCGGTGGCAAAGGCTTGTCCCTGATGCGCATGACGCATGCCGGCCTGCCGGTGCCGTCCGGTTTTGTCTGTGCGGTGGCCTTTTTTGAGCCGTGGCTGACCACCTTGCAAACCACGCCGGAATGGACGGCCGTTCAAACCGCCATCCAAAATGACGAAGACCTTGCCCCTAGCACCACCGCCCTCAAAGCCGCCTGTGCCGAATTGGCGCTAACTACCAGCCAGGAAGGACAACTCACTGAGGCGTTGCAAGCTCTCCCCAAGGATAGCTTCTTCGCTACCGGCGAGGGTGTTTTCGCCGCCCGTTCCTCATCGCCGGAGGAAGATCTGGAAGGCGCTTCTTTTGCCGGTGGCTATAAAACAACCCTGGGCGTCACCGAAGATGCGCTATTGGATGCTATTCGGGACTCCTTCGCCTCTGCTTTTGATGAGCGCGTCTTCGTCTACAAACAGCAGCATGGCTTTGCTACAGATACGCCTCGCATCGCGGTTGTTGTGCAGCAGCAAATTGCGGCTGACAGCGCCGGCGTCGGCTTCTCGCTCAACCCGCACAACAACGATTATTGGGAACTGATCGTGAACGTCGATCGGGAACGCTACCGGGCCGCAGAAAAGATGAAGGCGCTGCGGTGGGGGCCGCTGCTGCGAAGGGGCCTCGGCGCTTTCTGGTATTCTCGCCGCCTTATCGGGCAGACGATCGTCGCATTTCTGGGCTCCAAACGCTTCTATCGCCACTACGAGCGGGTTATCGACGAAACCGTGCGCCAATGGTAGCAGGGCTTCGATGCGGACCTCTCCCTCAGCGCACTGTACCGCAAATACAATGCGCGGCTGGCGACTGTCTTGAGCGAGGTTTCGTTTCCCGCTATGAAAAACTGAAGAGGGTACGCGCCTTCCCCCATCTGATCGACTCGCGCGGGCGCATAGGGCGGGTCGAACGTGAGCAGGACGATCCCAATCTCTTTACCGGGATGGGCATCTCCCGCGGCGTGGCCACGGGACGGGTCAAGGTGCTGCACACCCCCCGCGAGAAGCCCATCGAGAAAGGCGACGTGCTCGTGGCCTACACCACCGATCCGGGCTGGACACCACTGTTTGTCAATGCAGGGGCGATCATTCTTGAAGTGGGTGGCATGTTACAGCACGGTGGGGTCGTTGCTCGGGAGTACGGCAAACCATGCGTGGCCGGCATTCAGGGCATCACCACCACCCTACAAGACGGCCAACTTGTCGAAGTCGATGGCACGACGGGTGTTGTGCGAATTCTAGAGAAGGAGTAAATCATGCCTACACCTATCCGCCGGCGCGTCAACAGGTCGCTAAGGATGGAAGAAAATAGACCATGAGCGAACAGACTAAAGAGACGGAGCAATCCTCCTTCATCCACGTGGACGATGTCCACAAATCGTTCCTGATGGGCAAGGAGGCGGTGCAGGCGCTGCGGGGCGTCTCGCTGGACGTGGCGCGCGGCGAGATGATCTGTTTGATGGGGCCGAGCGGCTCTGGCAAGACCACGCTGCTCAACATCATCGGCGGACTGGAGGAGCCTAGCCGCGGCCACGTGATCGTGGATGGTGAGAACGTCGTCGCGCTGTCCGAAGACCGGCTCTCTGATCTGCGGCTCCACAAGATGGGCTTTGTCTTTCAAAGCTACAACCTGCTGGCCAACTTGGCAGGCTCGACGGCTGAGGCCTCTTTGCTAGCGCGGACGCCCGAGGACGACCTGGGCCAGGTGACGATGCGGGAGGGCGCGTACAACCTGGAAGGGGGCCGCCTTGGTAGGCTCGACGGCGTCATCATCACGCGCGGGATGGCGGACGCCTTTGGGCTGGCCGTCGGCGACGAGATCGGCCTGAGCTACCTCCTGCCTGTCTCGCGCCTGCCGGGCCACGACCTGCCGCAGAACGGCAGCGTCGGGCAGGTGGCGCGTCGTTTCACCATCAGCGGCATCGCCCAGACCAGCGGCCTGGGCGGCGGGGAACGGAACGTCATCCTGGCGAGCGTCGCGACGGTACAAGATTGGCTGAACGCTCCCGGACAGGCCGAGCGGCTGGTGGTGGTCCTGGACGAAACCGTCTACAGTTCGATGGACACGCAGGCATCTGTCTTTCGCGTGCGGCGCGTGGCCGAAGAGATGCAGGACGCGCTGTCCGCCGCGCTGGGAAACGATCGAGCCGGCAGCTATGTATTTTCCATCACCAAGGCGCAGGCGTTGATCGGGAGCAGCGGGGCCTTTGCCTTCCAGCGCGCCTTTGCCGGCGAGGGCTACCGCGACTTGGAAGGGACAGTCGAGGCAATCGTTCCGCAGGGCGAGACGGCAGCCGCCAACGCGCACTTTACCGTCCACGTGCGGCTGCCGCCCACTGACCTGCGGTTGTTGCCGGGGTTGACGGGGCGCGTGGAGATTTTTGTGGGTGAGTGAATCAAGCAGAATCAGCATAAGATGTAGCCACCATTGACATCGAGACGCGCTGGGGTAGAGATCGAGGCCGGCAAAGCTTGCCTCTGGCCGGTGGATGGCTGACTCCAGGAGACTGATGTCTCGAATGCCAGCAGATCCGCTGGCTTCTGCAATTACTTGCTGGTGAATTTCCAGCATATCCTACCGGACACTTTCAAGAAACAGGTTTTTCGTTGCCTGAAATTGATAGAGGATGCTTCTGAGGTGCTCTGTGATGCCTGTCCGGTCGGGGTTGCAGCCCAAAAATCTGGTTTCTGAGCCTCCTCATGAAAAGTGTCCGGTAGTGAGTCCTGAGCTTGACGAAGGGCCCTTCGTCAAGCTCAGGAGAGGCCCGTCGAAGCGTCGAAGTGTCGAGATTATAGCGGGTGGGTGTGTCCTGGTCAAGCAGGATGCCCGTCAGGTTCGGGTGGGGGCGAAATGTTATAAGAACTGGTTATCCGGAGCTACGTTTCCTTCTTGAAAACAGGCTCTGGGACTTTCCGAGAAAGCTCTCCGATTGCGAGAGGAGGGGGCCAGTCAAATCAGCCGTTGCCGGCGCGGGTCCAACGCGTCGCGCAGGCCGTCGCCTAGCAGGTAGAGGCCCATCACCAGCGACGTGATGGCCAAGCCGGGGAAGATGCCGTACCACGGCGCCTGGCGCAGATAGTCCTGCCCGATGCTGACCATGGAGCCCCAGGATGGCGCCGGCGGCGGAATCCCCAGTCCCAGATAGCTCAGCGCGGCTTCCAGCAGGATGGCGGCCGCGGCTGAAACCGTCATGTGGACCAGCTGCGTCGAGACGACGTTGGGCAGAATCGTCCGAAAGATGATGCGGCGGGGGCGCACGCCTACTGCTCGCGCTGCCTCCACGTAGTCCTTTTCTTTTTCCGCGAACACGTTGCCCCGCGTTAGCCGCGCGAAAGTCGGTATGTTCACGATGGCGATAGCCATGATGGCAGGGAAGGGTCCTGGTCCCAGGATTGCCATAATGACGATGGCCAGCAGAATCGCTGGGAAGGCCAGGAGCGCGTCGAAGAAGCGCATGGTGACGCCGTCGAACCAGCCGCCGGCATAGCCCGCAATCAGGCCGATGGGCACACCGAGGGCCGTGGCGATGCTGACGGAGATGAAGCCCACGCTGAACGAAATGCGGGCGCCGATGAGAATGCGGCTCAGAATGTCACGCCCAAATTCGTCGGTGCCGAGGAGGTACGTTGCTGACGGCGAGTGGAAGCGGTCAGCGGCGTGCATTGTGAGTTCGTCGTACGGAGCGATCGCTGGGGCCAGCAGGGCCAGAACGAGCAACACCAGCGTGATCACGAGACCCACCATGCCGGATCGGTGTCGCAGCAAGGCGCGTATGGAGCGCCGGCGGAGGCTTTCGCCCTTGGGTTGCTCGTCGGTGTCTATGCGTTGCCTGCGCCGCGTCTCGCGTACCTCGACGGTCACTAGATCGCCCTCCGTCGTAGATCGATTTGGCAAATCGATCTACAATGGTTACGCATAGCGGATGCGGGGGTCAACGAGGCCATAAACGAGGTCCGTCAACAGATTGATGAGCATGAAAGCGAGGACGATGTACAGCACGTCGGCCTGCAGCAGGGAGTAGTCCCGCCAGCCGATGGCTTGCAGCGTGAGCCGGCCCACCCCTGGCCAGGCGAAGACTGATTCCACAATGATGGCGCCGCTCAGCAGGTCGCCGGTTTGCAGGCCCAAGATGGTGATCACGGGGATGAGGGTGTTGCGCAACACGTGGCGCAGCGTGACGACACGCTCGCGCAAGCCTTTAGCGCGGGCGGTCCGGACGTAGTCTTGGTCCAACACGTCCAGCATCGATGAGCGCAGATAGCGCGTCAGTTTGGCCGCCAGGGCAATGCCGAGGGTGCATGCCGGCATGATGAGGGACTTCAGGTGTTGTACCGGTTGCTCGCCGAACTTGGGCCGGCCCGATGGCGGCAGCAATCGTAACTGCAACCCGAACAGCAAGATCAGCATGATGCCCACCCAGAACGCCGGCACGCCGAATGATAATGCTGAGAACAGCGTCGTGACAAAATCGAAGATGCTGCCGGGGTGCAGAGCGCTCAGGATGCCCAGGGGGAAAGAGATCAGCACCGCGACGATGGCGGCAGAAAACGCCAGCTCGATGGTGGCCGGCACGCGCTGCGCAATCAGCGTATTGACCGGGTACTTGTTGATAAATGAATAGCCCATGTCTCCGCGCAGGGCGTTGCCCAGCCAGGTCACATACTGGACCGGTAGCGGTTTATCGAGACCGAATCTTCTCGTCAGTGCCGCCAGTTGTTCATCCGTCGCGTTGGGGCCGGCGATGTTCTTGGCCGGATCGCCGGGGATTAAGTGAATGATCATAAACACGGCCATCGATACGAGCAGCAAGGCCGGAATCATCTGCGCAAGTCTTCGAAGTAGATATTTGCCCAAGTCGACTTCCTCACCTGGTGAAGGGGCACGGTGCACCGTGCCCCTTCACACGCTTGGTCGTTACTGCGACAACCACACTTCGTGCAGCCAGATCTGCCCATCCATGTCGCTACGGAGTCCGTGGACGTGATCCTTGATCGCGTAGATCTGCTGTCGCCAGGCGATGGGGATGGTCCATCCCTGCTCGACCATGATCCTGAGAGCTTGACCGTACAGCTCCTTGCGCTCGGCTCGATCCTGGGATCGAGCGGCCTGGTCGGCCAGGCCCTTGTACTCGGGGAACCAGGTGTCGTTATCCGTGATGCCGAAGAAGTTGCGGAAGGGCCGGCAGCAAGCGGCCCCTTCGAAGAGACCCTGGGGATCCACCGTGGCGTCGCCGGTGCCGTGGGATACGATCGTGAACTCACTGCCGATGAGCTTGGGCCAATACTGCGGCAGCTCCGTCGGCAGAATCTCGATGTCGACGCCGATCTTCGCCAGATCTTGCTGATACACCTGGGCCATGTCGAGATAGAGGCCGGACGCACCTCGGATCAGTATTGAGGTCTCGAAGCCGTCGGGATAGCCGGCTTCCGCCAGCAACTCTTGCGCCTTGTCCAGATCGAAGGTGTAGTAGTCGGCCAAATCCTCGTCGTAGATCCATGAACTTTCAGCAACAGGAATGACCGTCATGTTCCCTTCACCGCTGAAGGCGAGCAGATTGATCTTCTCGCGGTCGACAGCGAAGTTCAGGGCTTGGCGCACGAGCTGGCTGTCGAACGGTTCCTCGTTGATGTTCATTAGGAAGGCGTAGAAGTGGAAGCCAGGCGGGCTCATGTCGACGGTGACGTCTTCGGCTTCCTCCAGCAGGGCCTTATCTGCCAGCGGCACGAACCACAGGGCGTCAATGGAGCCGGCGAGCAGGTTGACCATGCGCGCCTGCGGATCGGGGATGGGTTTCACGACGACTTCGTCGAGATAGGGTAATCCCTCCTGCCAATAGTCGCCAAACGCAGTGAGCGTCAGGTGATCGCCGGGTACCCATTCGGCAAACTCGAACGGTCCAGTGCCGACGGGCACGGTCTCAATGGTGTCGACGGCTTCCTGCGGATAGATGTAGAGCCGCGCGATGCCGTCGAGGGCCGAGTGGGTAATCTCGGTGTACTCGATGTCGACAGTGTAATCGTCGACGACGGTGGCGCCGGCGCCCGTTGTGAAGCGGTCGCCCAGGTGGTGGCCGATCTCCTGATCCATCGCACGCTCAGCCGACCAGGCCACGTCCTCGGCCGTCATCTCGCGACCATTGTGGAACATAACGCCCTCTCGTAGATGTAGCCGGATGGTCTTCCCATCGTCGAGGACTTCCCACTCCTCGGCCAGCCACGGCTCGAAGCCGCCCTCGTCACTGAGGCGGATGGGGGCCTCGTAGATGGGGGCCTTGAACTCGAGGTTTTGTACGTCGTAGAAGGGATCGAAGTTGACGAAGTCAGCCCCTAACGACAAGTTCAGGGTGCCGCCGTATTGGGGCTCAGTCGGTGCGGCTTCGGCGGTGGGGGTGACCATGACCTGCTTCTCGACGACAACGGTCTCCTTGACGACTTCTCCGGCGGGTGCCGGCGCCTGGGCGCAGGCGGTCACCAGGCCGAGGGCCAAAATCGCGGTAAGCACGAAAAACCATTTTGTACGCATTCTTTTCTCCTCTGTTTGTGTCTGTTACCTTCACAACGCCTTCACAACGAATTTGTGGATTGATCGAACGCTTTGCTAGTGAAAGCGCGCGAGTGAGGGTGGAGCAAATTCGGTGAATCCCCAAATTTGCTGTGCAGTACCCTGATTGTCTTCTCGAACATCGTCATTGGGTGATCAAGTCAAGCCGGTCCTCCTTTCGGTCGATTTGACAAGGCCTCGGGTAAGCGTTCAGGGGGCAACCCATGGAGCATCCCTTCGACAGGCCCTTCGACAGGCCCTTCGACAGGCTCAGGACGCCGCTCAGGACGCCGCCTGAGTAGACCGAGGCGAAGCCGAGG
>JAANWY010000239.1 GCA_018263655.1 Anaerolineales bacterium
ACATCTCGGGCGATCGGTTCAAGCCCAACGCCGCGCCGCCTTTGCCGGGCCCGACCCACCGGAACAAAAATGGGATCAACTTTGCGATGCGGCTTGACCTCCTTTCATCAGCCCACCTCGCCAGGGATGCCACCCTCCGTCATGGCGTAGATATCCAGGTACTCGTCAAGCTGCTCCGGCGTCAGATCCGTCATCTCCCGGGCAACAGCGCGAACCCGCCGGCCCTCCGCCATCGCCGTCTTGGCAATCTGGGCCGCCAGGTCGTAGCCGATGCGGGGCGCCAACGCCGTCACCAGGATCGGGTTCTTTTCGACCAGATCTTCCATGTGCTCGCGGTTGATGGTGAAGCCGGCCACCGCCTTGTCAGCCAGCACGCGACCGGCATTGGCGAGGATCTTGATGGACTGAAGCAGGTTGTGCGCGATGAGGGGTAACATCAGGTTGAGCTCGAAATTGCCCGACTGCCCACCCACCGTGATGGCTACATCGTTACCCATCACCTGCGCGCAAACCAGCGTGACCGCTTCCCCGATGACGGGGTTGATCTTACCAGGCATGATGGATGATCCGGGCTGGGTGGCGGGCAACGCGATCTCACCCAAGCCGGCCTGCGGTCCCGAACTCATCCAGCGCAGGTCGTTGGCAATCTTCATCAGCGAAGCCGCAACCGTCTTGAGCTGACCACTGAGTTCGACGGCGGCGTCCTGAGCGGCTTGCGTCTCGAAGTGATTCTCCGCCTCTCGGAAGGGCAGCCCCGTCAGCTCGACCAGCTTGCCGGCAACCCGGGCGCCGAACTCGGGGTGGGCATTGATGCCTGTCCCGACAGCCGTCCCCCCGATGGCCAGCTCGGCCACGCGCGGCAGGGTGGCCTCAATCCGGCGGATGCCGTGGTCGATCTGACTTGCATGTCCCGAAAGCTGCTGGCCGAGCGTGATGGGCAGGGCGTCCATCAGGTGGGTCCGGCCGGTCTTGACAACGCCACCGAATGCTTCGGCACGCTGAAGCAGCGTGGCCCGCAGGTGGCGCAGAGCCGGCAGCAGTCGCTCCGCTACGGCCACATACGCCGCTACGTGAATCGCCGTGGGAATCACATCGTTGGACGATTGGCCCCGGTTGACGTGATCGTTGGGGTGCACGGGCACCTTAGAACCAACCTCGCCCCCCAGAATCCGGATGGCGCGGTTGGCGATCACTTCATTGGCGTTCATGTTGGTCGAGGTGCCCGAGCCGGTCTGGTAGACGTCGATGGGAAATTGGTCATCTAACTCATCGTCGATGACCTCCTGGGCTGCCTGGCGGATGGCGCCGGCCAGCTCCGAATCCAACAAGCCTAGTTCCTCGTTCACCTGAGCCGCCGCGTACTTGATCAGCCCCAGAGCTCGGATGAACACGCGCGGAACGGTAATGCCGCTGATGGGGAAGTTCTCAACCGCTCGCTGGGTCTGGGCACCGTACAGTGCGCCGGCCGGCACTTCGACTTCGCCTAAAGAATCCTTCTCGATTCGCATCTTCATCGATCATGTTCCTTTCGTGGTTGAATCGCAACTACTCAGGCTAGTGCCCGGCTACTGCCCGGCTACTACCTCGCAGTTGCGAAATGCGGAAAAAGGGGTCGGTGGGGGGCGGCCGCCCCCCACCGACCCCTTTTTCCGCATATTCCTTGTGTAGGTGCGAAGTGCCTGAGTAGTCACGATACCTCTTGACTGTCACTTGATGCTAGCATATACTGATGCTCCAGACAAACGGCGTCAGGCAGTAAACCCACCTACGCCTACAACGAACAGATGTGAGGAGATCAACATGTGCGGACGCTTTACGCTGGTAACCAGCATTGAAGACATCGCTGCCCAATTCAGCGTGACCAACATCTCCGTAGAGCATCAGCCGCGCTACAACATCGCACCCACCCAAGAGGTTCTGGTGCTGGTCAAGAACGGGGATCGCCGGCTGGACCAGTTCCGCTGGGGGCTGGTACCCCATTGGTCGAAGGGGCCCAACACGCGCTACAGCATGATCAATGCGCGCGCTGAGACGGTTGCAGAGAAACCCAGCTACCGCACGCCGTTCGCCAAGCGGCGCTGTCTCGTGTTGGCCGACGGCTTCTACGAATGGCAGAAGAGGGGGGACGAGAAGGCACCGATGTACATCCGGCTGGAATCGGGGCGCCCTTTTGGACTGGCCGGCCTGTGGGACCTGTGGACGCCGCCTGAAGGAGGCGAGCCGCTCAAGAGCTGCACAATTGTCACTACCACACCCAACGAGCTGCTAAAACCCATCCACAACCGCATGCCCGTCATCCTGCCGGACGGCGCGATCGAGGCTTGGTTAGATATCGACGGGGCCAACAAAGACGAGCTATTATCCCTGCTGGGCCCCTATCCGGATGCCGAGCTAGAAGCTTACGCCGTGTCGCGGTACGTGAACTCGCCGGCGAACGACTCGCCCAAGTGCATCCAGCCCGTTTGATAGTAGGCCGCTGGATGACGCAGACGTCTGCGTCATCCAGCTAGTAGTACTCGGCAGAAATCCTTCACCAGTTAGATCAAGGAAGCATCCCTTCGACAAGCTCAGGACGCCGCCTGAGTAGCGGAGCGTATCGAAGCGACGTCCTGAGTTCATCGAAGGGGGTGCGGCTCGAACCTAAATACCGTGCTACACTGAACCCGCACCCCTCGATATGGCCTCCACTACGTTCCGGCCTACCCCTCGTCAAGCTCGGGACGTCGCTCGGGATGCTGGTCGTGATTTCGGTAGATAACTGGTGGCTCATTTATGCCGAGCACCACTAGAGCAGCTGAGTAGCTTGACAATGTCACATTAACATAACAGTGACTCTTTGATCGCCGAAGGTCTCCTGACCGAGGCGAAATGGGCCCTTCGTCAGGCTCAGGACGCCGCTCGGTCAGGAGACCTTCGCCCAACGTGGGGCGGTAATGTGACATTGTCAAGGTAGTTACCATTAGGCCACGAGGCGCTGGAAAACCGCTTTCGATTTCGCCAAGACGTCGTCGTGCAGGCTTCGGCCGTGGCTGTCCATCGTGACGACAGCGGGGAAACTCTCGACGCGAATTCTCCAGAAGGCCTCGGGGACGCCAAACTCCATCTTGTACACGTCGAGCACCTCGGCAACGGAGTTAGCGATAAGCGACGCGGCACCACCGACAGCTTGCAGGTAGACTGCGCCAAAGTCCTGGCAGGCCTTCAGCGTGTTGGGCCCCATGCCCCCCTTGCCGATGACGGCCCGAAGCTTGAAGTGCTCGATCACCTCAGGCTCGTAAACTTCCTCGCGAATGCTGGTGGTCGGGCCGGCCGCCACGAACCGCCATGTCCCGTTGTCCTTCTTCACGACGGGGCCGCAGTGGTAGATAACGCCGCCGCCCAGGTCGGCCTTCAGCTTCTCGTAAATCTCCTGCTCGGCCGCCGGCACCTGTTCAGTTCGGATGAAATTCTCAATCATGTACTTGTGGGCAGTGTCGCGGGCTGTCAGCATCACACCCGAGAGGCCGACGGTGTCGCCCGCGTGCAACGCGCGGATTTCTTCTTCGGAGATCGGAATACGCAGATCAGTCAATTTGCACCTCCCCATCGCGGTAGGTCAATGTGCGGCGCCGATGGGCCCAGCACATGTAAGAAACAGATACGAAGAAGCTGGCCGGCAAGCGATGCACGGCATCTAACTGGACATCCAGCACCGTCGTCTTGCCACCCAGCCCCATTGGTCCAACACCCAACTCATTCGCTTCCTCATAGATCCGCTCTTCTAATCCTGCCACCTCGGAATCGGGGTTTCGTTCACCGATCTCCCGAAACAACTGCTCTTTGCTCCGGATATAGCCCGAACCCCGATCGCCGCCGACGGCAACGCCTAGGACGCCCGGTGCGCACCCCTTGCCCTGCGCATCCAACACGGTGTCCAAAACGACCTTGCGCACCCCATCGAGATCGCGGCCGGCGTTCAGTTCAGCGTTAGGCAGCTTGTACTGCGCGCCAACGTTCTCACAGCCGCCACCTTTCAGGAGAAGGTCGGCTTTCACATAATCCTCTTCCCACTCGTGGAAGTGAACGGAGGGGAAGTCCTCGCCGAGGTTGTTGCCGCTGTTCTTGCCCGTCAGGCTGTCCACGGCGTTGGGCCGCAAGTACGCCTTCTCGGTAGCTGTGGCGACGGCGTCTCGGATCTGCTGGCGCAACGCGATGGTGGACCAGCCGGCCGGGTAGTGCACGTAGAAAATCGGTGTGCCTGTGTCCTGGCAGATGGGTGTACTGTTCTTCCGCGCCAGCTCAACGTTTTCCAGAATCGTGTCCAGAACCGCCGGCGCCGGCGTATCAGGGTCTTCGCGATCCCTGGCTTCGCGGATGGCGTTCTCCACATTGGGTGAGAGATCAGTCGCCGCCCGCCTGACAAGCTCAAGGAAATGTTCCGTCAAGTCTTCCATTTACCACCACTCCTTTACAGATCGACTCCTTCGTCGGTTGGTCATCACTACGTGACTACTCGCTATGCGGCCACTGCACCAGCAATTCCCGCTTCAGCATGATCCGCATGATATGCTGACTACTCAGGCGCTTCGCATCTACACAAGAATAGACCGGAAAAAGGGGTCGGTGGGGGGG
>JAANWY010000024.1 GCA_018263655.1 Anaerolineales bacterium
TCTACTCAGGCGGCGTCCTGAGCGGCGTCCTGAGCGGCGTCCTGAGCCTGTCGAAGGGCCTGTCGAAGGGCCTGTCGAAGGGATGCTCCATGGGTTGCCCCCTGAACGCTTACACAGTGATCACTGATAGCGGGCTTTGCGTGTTGGAGATAGGATGAGGGACGACGATTTCCGAACTGTTCTGATCATTGGGCTGTACATCGCGTGCGAGTTGATAGCCAATGTGACAGCCTCGAAGCAGGTCAGTTTGCTCGATGGAGCCATTGTCGTGCCGGCGGCTGTCTTCATCTACGCGCTCACGTTCACCTTGATCGACCTCGTGAACGAGCGGTTGGGGAAGGTCGGTGCACGCTACGTGGTGGTCACAGCATTTCTGGCGAACGGTCTGTTGGCGTTGTACGTGCAGTTCGCCATCGCCCTGCCGGCCGCCGGCTTCTACGAGGATCAGGCGGCCTTTGCCGGCGTCTTGGGCTCGACGTGGCGCATCGTACTTGCGAGCCTGACGGCCTATCTGGTGGCCTCGCTCATCGACACCGAGGTGTTCGCATGGTGGCGCCGGCAGGTGCGCGGCCATCGCTGGGCGCGAGTGCTGGTCAGCAACACGGTATCGACGTTGGTGGACAGCGCGGTGTTCATCACGGTGGCGTTTTGGGGCGTGCAACCGGTGCTCCCGCTGATTCAGGGGCAGTATATTGTGAAGATGGCGGTCACGCTGGCTAGCATCCCGTTGATCTACCTGGTGCGCGGCCGCGCCGAGCTTTCGCTGGCAGGGTAGGCCGGCCAGCGTAATGGTGAATTGTCAATTGTGAATTGCGAATTGTGAATTAGGATACACGATGGAACAGGAAAAGCTTACGGAAGGGTTGACGCTGTTGGGTCGTGGTGCGACGGAACCGGCCCGGAGGCTGGAGACGTTTCCTAACCGGCATCCGGGTCGCGAGTACTGGGTGACGCTCGAGACCGATGAGTTCACATGCGTCTGCCCCATGACGGGGCAGCCGGATTTTGCGACGATCACGATTCGCTATATGCCCGATCAGCGAGTCGTGGAGTCGAAATCATTGAAGCTATACTTGTGGTCTTTTCGGAACGAAGGGGTTTTTCACGAGCACGTCACGAACACGATCCTCGACGACCTCGTCGAAGCGCTGGACCCATTGCGCTGTGAGGTCGTAGGAGAGTTCAGCGTGCGGGGTGGCATAGCCATCACCGTCGAAGCAAGCTACGAGCGTACTGAGCCGCAAAGCTGAGTTTGAGGTTGAAGAGAACAGTATCCATTTCCAAGGAGAAGCAATGGCAGTGAAAGAGCTAACGGCTGATCAGGTGTGCCGGCAGTGTGATCCCGAGGCTTTTGATTTCGAAACTACCGCTGACCTGGAACCGTTGTCGGAGATCATTGGCCAACCCCGGGTTGTGGAGGCATTGGACTTCGGCGTTGGTATTGATGCGTACGGTTATAACATCTTCGCCTACGGGTTGCCTGGTTCGGGGAAGACATCACTGATCAGGCAATTCCTAGAGCAGCGTTCAGTGGACGAGCCGGCGCCCGATGACTTCTGTTACGTCACCGACTTCGACAATGCGCGAGAGCCGCACATCCTGCGCCTGCCGGCTGGCCAGGGGCGCGAACTCCGAGACGATATGCAAGAACTCGTCGATAACTTGCGCCAGGATATCCCCCGCGCCTTTGAGAGCGAGGAGTATCAGGAACAGCGCGATCGCATGGTCGAGGACATCGAAGAGCAGCAAGAGGCGATCTTCCAGGAGCTCCAGGAAGAGGCGAAGAGTCAGGCGTACGCCCTGGTGCGCACGCCGGTCGGTCTGTTGTTGGTACCGGCCATGGACGGTGAGCCGCTCAGCGAGCACGAGTATGAGGAGCTGGACGACGAGACAAAGGCCAATCTGGAGCGAATCCGTGAAGAGTTATCGGGCCAAGTCGAGCAGGGTATGCGCCGCATCCGGAAGTTGCAGAAGGAAGCACGCGGCCGAGTTCAGGACTTGGAGCGCCAAATTGCCACGTTGGCTGTCGGGCACTATATCGACGACCTTCAGGAGAAATTTGGTGATTTGCCAGCAGTCACTGAGTACCTCGAGGACGTTCGTGGAGACGTTGTGGAGCATGTGGATGCCTTCCGAGACGACGAGGCGGCTGCCGAGGGGTTGCCGCCCGCTATGCAAGCCGCTGCCGATGAGCAGCAGTTCGTTCGTTACGCCGTCAATGTCGTCATCGACAACGCCGAGACCGAGGGCGCACCCGTCGTCATCGAGCACAACCCGACGTATGTCAACCTGGTGGGTCGGATTGAGCATCGGGCTCTGTTCGGGGCCCTGACGACGAATCTGACGATGATCGAGGCCGGGGCGCTTCACCGGGCCAATGGCGGCTACCTGGTCTTGAATGCGCGGGACGTGTTGACGAGCCCCTACGCCTGGCAGGTTCTCGTGCGCTCGCTGAAGGCGCGTGAGATCCGCACCGATAGCCTGGGCGAGCAGCTCAGTTTGGTGAGCACTGTAACTTTGGAGCCGGAGCCCATCCCGTTGGTGGTAAAAGTAGTCCTCATCGGCTCGCCGATGCTCTACTACCTGCTGCACTTCTATGAAGAGAACTTCCCTAAGCTTTTTAAGGTTCAGGCCGATTTCGGGCCTCAGATGGATCGCAACCCAGACGCGGAACGGCAGTACGGCTTGTTTGTTCGCACACTGAGCGAGGATGAGGATTTACCACCCTTCGATCGGACGGCCGTGGCACGCATTGTCGAGCACAGCTCGCGCGTCGTCAGCGATCAGGAGAAGCTCTCCACACGCTTCGGCCCAATTGCCGATCTGATTCGGGAGGCCGCTTACCTCGCCGGCCAGAACGAGCACGACCTCGTCACCCGGGGTGACGTGCAGCAGGCCATCGAGGCCGGCATCTTCCGGCGCAACCGGATTGAAGAACGCATTCGCGAGCTCATCGATCAGGGCACGTTGATCGTGGAGACTGAGGGACAGACCGTCGGTCAGGCGAATGGTCTAGCCGTATTGAAGCTTGGTGACCACGCCTTTGGTAGGCCCTCGCGGGTGACCGCGCGCACCTTCATGGGGCGGGGCAATGTTGTCGACATCGAACGCGAGGTCAAACTGGGCGGTCCAATCCACAGTAAGGGCGTGCTAATTCTCAACGGTTATCTGGGCGGTCAGTACGGCAGTGATACGCCCCTGAGCCTGTCGGCCAGTTTGGTCTTCGAGCAGTCGTACGAGGAAGTCGAGGGTGATAGCGCCTCGTCAACTGAGCTCTACACCTTGCTGAGCAGTCTGTCGAGTTTCCCGCTGCGCCAGGACCTGGCCATCACCGGATCGGTAGACCAGAATGGGCAAATTCAGCCTGTGGGCGGCGCAACGGAGAAGATCGAAGGGTTCTTCGATGTCTGCCGAGCGGAGGGCTTGACTGGCGAGCAGGGCGTCATCATCCCCGACGGCAACGTGCGTCATTTGATGCTGCGCGATGACGTTGTTGGGGCGGTGGAGGAAGGCCGCTTCCACATCTACGCGGCAGAGACAGTGGACGAGGGCCTCGAGTTATTGACGGGGCGGCCAGCCGGCGAGCGCGACGCCGACGGTCAATTCTCGGAAGGCACTGTGCACCGCGCTGTCGTTGACCAGTTGTCGGAGTGGGCGGAGACATTGAAGGAACTCGGCCCGCGTGGAGAGAGCAACGGTGAAGCGGCCTCATAGGCGGGGCTTACGGGGATTCCAGAATTTAAAACCTCCCAAAAACCCAAAATTTCTGAGGGAAACAGGCCATTTTCGGGAGGGTTATTTCCCTGGAAGTCCCTACGCAGTGGACCACTCAAAACGCATCCTGAGCGACGTCCCGAGCTTGTCGAGGGGTGGGCGAAGCCGTATCGAAGGGTCGTTTTGAGCAGTCGGCACGCTTCGATATGCCTCCGTGAGGCTACTCAGCATGCTGACCGCATATCGTCGCACCTTCCATAATCGAGTGATTGCCAAATCCGCGAGGTAACTGTTCAGGTAGTGGGGACCCTTGCGAAGGTTTGCCAATCGCTTTCGGGTTGAGGTGCCCCTCGCCAGTCGAAAATCGGCCTCTTGCGAAGGTTCTTCCTAACCTTCGCAAGGGTAGCTGAACGCTTACTCCGCGAGTTCATCTACTGACGACACGATGGAGGTATCACATGGAACTTTCTACCGTCAAGATCGAAAAGCCTGAAGAGACCAACTTCATTCTAGGGCAGAGTCACTTCATCAAGACCGTGGAGGACGTCCACGAAGCGTTAGTCACGGCGGTGCCCGGCATCAAGTTTGGCTTGGCGTTCTGTGAGGCGTCGGGGCCGGCGTTGGTGCGCTGGAGCGGCACTGACGAGGAGATGATTGAGCTGGCGAAGCAGAATGCCCTGGCGCTATCGGCCGGCCACGCCTTCATCCTGTTTCTGGGCGAAGGTTTCTACCCCATCAACGTCCTCAAGGCTGTCCAGCGCGTCCCGGAGGTCTGTCGCATCTTCTGCGCCACTGCTAACCCAGTCCAAGTGATCGTGGCCGAGACCGAGCAGGGCCGAGGGGTTCTGGGCGTCATCGACGGCGTGAAGACGAAGGGTGTCGAGGGTGACGAGGATATTCAGAAGCGCAAGGACTTCCTGCGGATGATCGGGTACAAATTGTAAAGTGCGTGAGCTTGGTGACGTATCTCAAGAATGCTAAGATTTTGGAAGGATAACCGTATGCTGCCGAAACCCGACCCCAAGGATATTGATCGCAAGCACCGACTCTCGCTTCCCAACAACGAGATTCCGAAGCAAGATCCGGAGGCCCGGGTTCATAACTCCGAGGAAGTCTACGAACACTTCGATTGGGAGACTGCCCGGGCTGAGGCGTTGCGGTGTATCCAGTGTCCGGGCGCGCCGTGCGTGCGGGCATGCCCACTCGATAACGACATTCCATATGCACTATGGCAACTGGAGCATGGTGAATACGAGGCCGGCGCTGAAGTCTTCCGCTTGACGAGCACGATGCCCGAGGTGTGTGGCCGCGTGTGTCCCCAAGTCATTCTGTGCGAAGGGGCGTGCATCTACACAAACATGCGTAAGCGCCCCATTTCCATCGGCCGGCTGGAGGCGATGATGGCCGACTATCAGAAGGCGCATGGCGGGCCGTCCACTGAAACTGCACCACCGACCGGTTGCCGCGTCGCCGTGGTGGGTGCCGGCCCGGCCGGCTTGGCGGCGGCGGAGTTGCTGGCCAAGAAAGGTCACGCGATCACCGTCTTCGACGCCTGGCCAGCTGCGGGTGGCATCCTGCGCTATGGGATTCCGAAGTTCA
Source organism: Anaerolineales bacterium (assembly GCA_018263655.1). GTDB lineage: Bacteria > Chloroflexota > Anaerolineae > Epilineales > JAANWY01 > JAANWY01. Next base: position 5,314 of record JAANWY010000024.1, read on the forward strand.
AGATGGATCACGCCATTGCCGACGAGAAGGCCGAGTATCTCGAGAAACTGGGTGTACAGTTCCGCTTTAACACATGGATTGGCAAAGGCGTTACCGTTGATGAGTTGCTCGATGAGCACGGTTTTGGCGCCGTCTTCTTGGGTTTTGGCGCCGGCATCAGTGTAGAGCTCAAAGTTCCGGGCGTTGACCTGGATGGCATTCACACGGCGTCGCCGTTCTTAGTACAGGCCAACGTAGATGAGGACAAGAAGCCGCCGGATTTGAAGGGGCTGCCAGAGTTTGGCGAACGTGTCGCCGTCATCGGCGGTGGTGATACGGCCATGGACTGTCTACGAACCTCCGTTCGCTTGGGGGTGAAGGAAGTGCTGTGCGTCTATCGGCGGACCGAGGAGCAAATGCCCGGCAATGAGCGCGATCGCCGGCTTGCCAAGGAAGAAGGCGTGCAGTTCAAGTGGCTGACGCAGCCCATTCGATTTCTGGGTGATGAGAACGGGCACGTTGTTGCGATGGAGTGTCAGCGAATGGAGTTGGGTGAGCCTGATGATACGGGCCGGCGCCGACCGATCCCCGTGGAGGGTTCGGAATTCACCCTGGTGGTAGACACTGTGGTCCTGGCCATTGGTTATTGGCCCGATCCCCTCGTAGGTGAGTCGACGCCAGGCTTGGAGACACACGATTGGGGCCTCATCGTCGTCCACGGAGAGACGCAGGCCACAACACGTGAAGGGGTCTTTGCCGGCGGCGATGATGTCCTGGGGCCAGACCTGGTGGTGAGAGCTATGGCCCAGGCGCGGACCGCTGCCCAGTCAATACACGAGTATCTGATGGGGCAGGAGTTGGAGCCGGCAGAGACGACGCCTACCTCCTAGGCTTCCGCCCACGTCAACCTGATTTCTCCAGCAGCTCGTCCAGCATCGGGGCTAGCTTGTACTTGCGGCTGTGGCGCTGGCGGATGTCTTGGACAGAGGTGCGCCACTCGTCGAGCGTGCCGGCAGCCTCGGCGGCGCGACGAGCCTTGTCGAGCCAGCGCACAGCGTGGTGGTAGCCGTAATCCGATATCTCGTTGGCCCAGGGCGTCAGGCGCTCGGCCCATGACTCTCGTTCTTCCTCGGACAAATCCGCGCTGAGGATGGCTTCGGCGAGCGCCCGGCCCATATCCTCGAAGAAGTAGAAGATGCCGTAATCATCGTCGTACGTCAGCGACAGCCATTCTTCGCTCATTAGCTCCTCCGCCAGGGCGCGGAGGATGATGAGCGCGTTGTCGCCGTCGCCGGCATCGATGAAGGTCCACGCCTGATCGAGGACGCCCTCCAGTTCACCGACCGCGCCTGTGGTGTCCCCGTCATCGTAGTACCCGCGTCCGCTGCCACGCAGGAGGTAGCGGACCTGCCGGCGAATGGGAGCGGGGTCGACGGCGGTTTGGCGTTAGCGAGGTGCTTCGCCTGACGCCGGCTCAGCCTGTTCTCGAGGGCGCAGCGCGGCGATGCGGCTTTCGATCCAGTCAGCCAGCGCCGGCCGGTCAGAGACGATCTCGGCAAGCAGATCGCGCAAGGTCTCGCGATCCAGGTCGTCCAGTAGTTCGTCTAACGGCTGGCGTTCGCTGATCCGATCGGGATCACGGATGTAGGTCAGCAGGACGGCGACGATGTGCTTGCAGATGCCGCCCCAGTCGTAGGGGCACGAGCAGTAGGTGCTGGTGATGCCGGCTTCGTCGAGCTCGATCGTCACCTGGTAGGGTTCGTACTGGCTGCCCTCGACCTCCGCCTGCAGTGTGTCGCCGCGACGCACGACGTCGTAGACGGCGACACGATAATGGTAGTCCTCGCCGCGTTCGAAGGATTGGGCGTTGGCGAGCCGGCGGACGGCAGCCTCGGTCAGGTTGTATTTGTGTGTCATGGTCAGTTGTCCGAACTCAGGCCACCGCAAAGTCCATATGCGGGCGAATCTCTGGCGGTTTGTAGGCCAACACGATCCGGTCACGGGGAATTCCTGCCTTCACAAGCTCCTCGGCGATCCCCTGTTCCGTGCCGTCGTATTGAATCCAAACCTTGCCGTCGCGAATATCGATGTGAAGCACGCTGCCGTGGGTGCGGTAGGGTCCGTTCCAGCCGGCATACACCAGTTCGTAGTGGTCATTGGCCTCGTCGAAAATGACCTCGATCTGGACATCACCGACTCGTTGCGGAGGTTGAACAGCCCGCGCCACCAGCCGGCGCACATCCCCAACTGCTTCCTGAAGGGTGTATGGATCCGGCGGTTCGGCCTGGTCGATCAGGTCCATCATTTCCCACAGTGTTACCTGTAGCGCCTTTATACACCAATTCGCTTTCCTTGTCAAAAGGAGATTTGACGCCTTCTCTGCCTTGCCCTACAATGCACCGAATCCGACATCCTGGCAAGCTGTCAGAGTCTGTGGGGAATGAAAGAGCCGGAGAAACATCATGGGAACCGACACTGATACAAGGATCGCCGATCTGCGCACACAGGTGGCCGATTTTGTGGCTGCTCGCGACTGGGAGCCCTTTCACACGCCCAAGAACTTGAGCATGTCCATCGCGATCGAGGCCGGCGAGCTGATGGAGCGCTTTCAGTGGCTCACACCAGCCGAGTCTCGCGCCGCCGCTAACGACCCCGCTGAGCGGGCCGGCGTGGTTGACGAGCTTGCGGACGTCCTCATCTACTGTCTGAGCCTGAGCAACGCCATGGACGTAGATTTGACGACGGCGGTAGAGGCCAAGCTGGCAGCCAACGAGGAGCGCTATCCAGTCGAGGCGTTTCGGGGGCAGTTTCGCCGGCCAGAACGCCAATAATGGGCAACCAACCCCGTTTTGTCCGTTGGCTGCCGCTGGCAGCCGGCCTCATCTGGGGAACCGCCTTCCCCGCCATCGAGATCGGGCTGCGCACCTTCACCGCGCTGGATCTCGCGTTCTGGCGTGGGCTCATTGGGGCGCTGAGCCTCGGCGGGTGGCTCGCAGCACGCGGCGCTCTGGAGCGGCGCTTCTCCCTGGGGACTTGGGCGCGGCTCTTCGTGCTGGCGCTGGCCGGCTCCGGGCTCTTCTGGCCGATGCAGACGTTGGCCGTCAACCTCTCCACGCCGGTCAACGTCGCCTTCCTGATTTCGACCTACCCCGCCATGCTGGCTGCGTCCGCCTTCGTGCTGGGCGAAGAAGTGCGACGCCGCGATGTCGTCAGCCTGGGGTTGGCGCTGGCCGGCGCGTACCTCATTATCAGCCGAGGCCGAATCCTGGACCTGTTCGCCAGCGAGACGCTGCCCGGCGATGGGTTGGCCCTGTTGGCCGCTGTCTCGTTCGGCGCCTACTTGCTGCTGGGGCGTCGCTGGCGACCGAAGATGGGCATTTCTACTCAAACGCTGACGTTCTACACCTTCGCGCTGGCCGTGCCGGTTCTCTTGGTGTTCTCCATCGTTGATCAACCCGCCCTAGCGACGCCTACGCTCGCGACGGCCGGCGCCGTGCTCTGGCTAGGCTTGATGGCTACGACCGGTGCGTTCCTGGCCGTGAACAGGGGGGTGCGGGCCGGCGCCATCGCTCAATCCAGCGTGCATTTGCTGGTGATTCCGCTGGTGTCCGCGCTCCTCTCGTGGCTGCTTTTCGGCACGACCCTCACGATGCCGCAGTGGGTGGGCGGTGCGCTGGTGTTGGCGGGGATTGCGATTTCGAGTGGGTAGTGGCCGCCGGCGATGAGGTACTCCCGTCAGAGGCGCGCGGGGGACGGCAGGCCGGCGACGGTGTACTTGTTGACCTTACGACCGGACTGTCACTTCATTCAGACCCTTTTTTGACACATAGGCTTTATAATTGTACAATACACGTGTATCGTTGCGGAACTGGAATTGGAGCGCAAAACGTAAAGCGTAAAATGTAAGGTTTTCCCGCAGGTAAGCGTTCAGCCACCCTTGCGAAGGTTAGTAGGAGCCTTGGCAAGAGGCCGATTTTCGACTGGCGAGGGGCACCTCAACCCGAATGCGATTGGCAAACCTTCGCAAGGGTCCCCACTACCTGAACGGTTACTCCCGCAGAACGTCTTTACGTTTTACGCAATACGTTTTACGGCGTCTGTCACCTAGCGGTGTTTGTCACCTGGCGGTGTTTGTCACCAATTCAAGCTTCATCAATAATAACCACGGAGTCCCCGATAGTGAAGATTCTAGCAGTCGTACAAGGCGAGTACGGCCGGCGCATTGCGGCCAACATTGACGAACACAAGCCGGCCGGCTGGACCATCAACACCTGGCGGGCGCCGGCCGTTTTGCCGCCCATCGTCGACTACCCCGAAGACTACCTCCCCGAGGAGCTGCCGGCTGCCGATTTGATCCTCTCTTTGGGCGAGGACCCGGGCGTGGCCGAGCTGCTGCCCGACATCGTGCAGATGACGGGTGCGGACGCTGTGCTTGCACCCGTGGACAACGTGGCTTGGCTGCCGCCGGGGCTCATGAAGCAGTTGGCGCGGTGGCTGGACGATGTGGGGGCGTCGGCGGCGTTTCCCAAGCCCTTCTGCTCCCTTACCGAGACGACGTACAACGAGAAGCGCCACAAGACCGAATACGACATCCCCCTCATCGCCGAGTTCGCCGCGCACTTCGGACGACCGGAGTTCCGTGTCGAATATGATGAGGACGGCTCGGCAGTTACAAAGGTAGAGGTCGTGCGGGATGCGGCGTGCGGCTGTGCGCGGCACGTTGCCGAGCACCTGGCCGGCGCCCCGGCTGACGAAGCCGAACACGAAGCCGGCATGCTCCACCACCACTACCCCTGCCTGGCCAGCATGGGCATCGATCCTGACTACAGCGACACTCTGATGCACGTGAGCGGCAACGTCTTGAAAGATGCAGTCGCTGACCAGATCAAGCCGCACAAGACACCGCCCAAATACTTCCGCCCCTCCGGACGCAGTGGGGATGAGGAAGTCAGCGATGGATGAGATCCTCGAAGCTCTGCGCCACACCGCCGATGGGGTGTACATCATCGACGAGGAGCAGCGCATCGCCTTTTGGAACAACGCGGCGGAGCAGATGCTGGGCTATTCAGCCAACGAGGTGGTGGGAGAGCTTTGCTGGGAGATTCTGGGTGGTCAGGTTGATGGCAATTGCCCGCTGTGCCGGCGCGATTGCGTTCCCTTCGCCGCCGCTGTCCAGGGCGAACTGGTGCCGAACTTTGACATCCACGTCCGCACCAAGGATGACCAGCGCCATTGGCTGAACGTCAGCATCATTGCTCTGCCAAGTGGCGAAGAGGAAGGGCTTCTGGGTGTGATCCACCTGTTCCGCGACATCGAGGCCAGGAAGCAGGCTGAAGACTTCGCCTTGGAAGTCGCCGCCCAGGCCCGACAGCTTGGCCTTCAGCAGGCGTCGCTGACCCAGAGTGCCGCGCTCGACGGCGAGAGTGAACCTGAGATCAAAGAATTGACCCCGCGTGAATTCCAGGTTTTGGAGCTACTGGGCGTTGGCGCTGACACTCCCACCATCGCCGAAGAGCTGTATATCACCGAGTCCACAGTGCGCAACCACGTGCAGCGGGTTCTGCACAAGCTTCACGTGCACAGCCGGCTGGAGGCCGTGGCCGCCGCTCGCGAGTATGGTCTGATTGAGTAAGGGGGTTGCAAAGAAACAGTTCCCCCACCTGCTCTTGCTGGATCGTCAGATCCAGCAACTAACAGACTAAAACCGCCTGGATCTGGCGATCCAGGCCGAGCGCGATGGGGGATTTAGTTATTTGCATGTCCCTAACCTGGACAAGCCAGAACCAAAATTCTCCGTTGGGCGAAGGTCTCCGACCGAGCCCAAGGACCCAACGGCTGCGGTCGGAGACCTTACCGAACAGTTGAGTTTGCTTACCGGATCCGAAATTCTTGCTTTTTGTGCAAGGATCTGATTGATAAGATACTAACCTGAGTGTACGAGAACTGAATGAAGGAAGACAGGAGATGAAGGAATGGGCGAGATAGACAATGGCACGGTTGACCTTTCCTCAATGGACGAGGTTTTCGAGCAGTACAGTGAGGAACAAGGCGCCTTGATTCCCATTTTGCAGAAGGCACAGAACACCTATGGTTGGTTGCCCGGCGACGTTTTAGAACTGATCGCCGAGAGACTTGGGGTGTCGCCAGGGCAAGTCTACGGCGTGGCGACTTTCTACGCGCAGTTCTACCTGGAAGAGCAAGGCCGGCACATCCTCAAACTCTGTGATGGGACGGCCTGTCACGTCAGGGGCACACCAATCCTGGTAACTGCCATGGAAGACGGAATGAATATACGTCCTGGTGAAACGAGCGAGGATGGTGAGCTGACTATGGAAATCGTCTACTGTTTGGGCTCTTGTGCCTTGGCGCCTGTGGCCGTCCTCGATGAGCAAGTCATGGGGCGGATGCGGCCGCAGATGATTGTGCGCCGCGTGGAAAAGCATATCGCCAGCGCGAAAAAGGCGACGGAAGCTTGAGGCAGAAAGGACGATGAGCATGCACACGACGTTACCATTTCCAAATGAAGCTGACCCGACCGTGAATGATCCACAACACAAATGTATCGCTGTTTGCATGGGCACCGGGTGCACTTCGTCGCAGAGCGCGCAATTGCATCAGACCCTGCGTGAGGAGTTGGACGAACATAACCTGAACGGAGAGATAGAGGTCCGGCGTACCGGGTGCTTTGGGTTCTGCGAACAGGGCCCGATCGTGGTCGTCTCGCCTGGTGAAACGTTCTACACCGAGGTCAAGCCCCGAAGCGCCGAGACAATCGTCGAGCAACATGTCCTCGGCAATCAGCCTGTAGAGCGACTCCTGTATCATGATCCGACTAGCGACGCCACTGTGGAGAAATGGCACGAGATAGGCTTCTATGGCAAGCAGCAGCGCATTCTGCTGGACAACTCTGGCATCATTGACCCTGAGAACATTGGCCACTACCTGGCTCGGGAAGGTTACCAGGCGCTGCACCAAGTCCTGTCGGAGATGACGCCGGAACAGGTGATCGAGGAAGTCACCGAATCCGGCCTGAGGGGGCGCGGCGGCGCCGGCTTCCCCACGGGTGTGAAATGGGGCTTCGCCCGCAAGACCCAAAAGTGGCCAAAATACGTGATTTGCAACGCCGACGAAGGTGACCCGGGCGCATTTATGGATCGCTCCGTACTGGAGGGCGATCCGCACGCCGTGATCGAGGGCATGATCATTGCCGGCTTCGCCATCGGCGCCCAAGCGGGCTACATCTACTGCCGCGCCGAATATCCGCTGGCCATCAAGCGGCTGAGAGTCGCCCTGGAGCAAACGCGGGAGTTGGGCCTCTTGGGCGACAACATCCTGGGCTCCGACTTCAGTTTTGATATCACCATCAAAGAGGGCGCCGGCGCCTTCGTTTGCGGCGAGGAAACAGCGCTGATGGCTTCCATCCAGGGGGAGCGTGGTCAGCCCTGGCCGCGGCCGCCTTATCCCGCTGTTTCTGGATTATGGAAGCAACCCAGCAACGTAAACAACGTGAAGAGCTATGCCTTCGTCCCGCGCATCATCCACAAGGGGGCCGAGTGGTTCAGCAGCGTGGGAACCGAGGGCAGCCCTGGCACGGCTGTGTTTGCCCTCACCGGCAACGTCAACCGCACAGGTTTGATCGAAGTGCCGATGGGTATCACGCTGCGCGAGATCATCTACGACGTGGGTGGAGGGATTCCGGGCGGCAAGAAGTTCAAGGCAGTACAGACCGGCGGTCCCCTGGGCGGGTGTTTGCCCGAGGAGTACCTGGACATCCCCGTGGACTTCGACTCACTGCAAGAGGCGGGATCGGTCATGGGCTCCGGTGGCATGGTCATCGCCGACGAAGCGACGTGCATGGTGGAGTTTGCCAAGTTCTTCACCAAGTTCGTGTGCGACGAAAGCTGCGGTAAGTGTCCGCCATGTCGCATCGGCAGCACGCGGATGCTGGAGGCTTTGGAGCGCATCACCGAGGGCGAGGGGACACCCGAAGACCTCGATGAGATTTACTGGCTGGCGGATGGGATGCAGCAGGGCTCTCTGTGCGCGCTAGGTCAGTTGGCGCCGGCGCCGGTGATATCCACTCTGCGCCATTTCGAAGACGAATATCGCGCGCACATCGAAGAGGAGCGCTGCCCGGCCGGCAAATGCCAGGCCCTAATCACTTTCGAAATCGTAGCCGACCTCTGCCCAGGCTGTATGGTGTGTGCTCGTAACTGTGCATCTAACGCCATCAGCGGCGAAAAGGGCGAGCCGCACGTCATTGATCCTGAGCTCTGTGAGCGATGTGGTTTGTGTGAGGCGGTCTGCAACTTCGACGCCGTCATTGTCAAGTAGGAGTGAAACCGGAGTGAAACCAGTGAGTGTAACATTAACCATTGACGGCAAGCGTGTAACGGCTCCAGACGGAAGCACGATTCTGGAGGCCGCCCGCTCTGCAGGTGTCCATATCCCGACTTTGTGTCACCATCCAGATTTGAGCGATGTTGGAGCGTGTCGGATGTGTGTGGTCTCGGTGGAGAAGGCGCGAGGGCTGCAAACCGCTTGTACCACCCCCGTCGCCGAGGGCATGATCGTTGAAACCGAGAGCGAGGCGGCATGCGAGACGCGCCAATTCGTCCTAGAGATGCTGCTGACCGATCACCCCAACGACTGTATGACGTGTGAGGTGAACGGCGACTGCAAACTCCAGGACCTGGTCTACGACTACGGTGTGGAGTGGCCCGAGCCGAACGGCCGGCGCCATGTCTATCCCATTGATCCAGACCCCAACCCCTTCGTCTTCATTGACCTCAACAAATGCATTCTGTGCAGCCGCTGTGTCCGTGCGTGCGAGGAGATTCAGAACCGCGACGTGTGGAGCTTCGCTTTCCGCGGCTTCGAGACGAAGCTGGTGGCCGGCACAGACCAACCCATGCTGGACGCCCGCTGTGAGAGCTGCGGGCAATGCGTAGCCTACTGCCCGGTCGGCGCGCTGTACGACAAGATGAGCGTGGGCTTGGGGCGCCCCAACCAAGTCGAGAAGGTCCGAACCACTTGCTCCTACTGCGGCGTCGGCTGCAACTTCGACCTGAACGTCCGCAACGGTGAAATTGTGCGCGTCACCAGCGCCGAAGATGCGCCCGTCAACGGCATGGCGCTGTGTGTGAAAGGCCGCTACGGCTACGACTACGTGCACCATCGTGACCGGCTCACCCGACCGCTGGTGCGCGCCAAGTGGTTGCCGGACGTGGAAGAACGCGTGACCGAGGGCGAGTGGACGCTGGTCGAGGTTGCGGAGAAGCGAGCGGAGCCCACCGTTTCGGGCAACGGCGCCATCGCCGGCGATGCCTTCATCGAAACGGATTGGGGTACAGCGCTGGACGTCGTGGCCGGCAAGTTCGCCAAGGAGAAGCAAGCGCAAGGTGGCGATGCCTTTAGTGTGTTCGCCTCTGCCAAGTGCACCAACGAAGAGAACTATCTCTTCAGTAAGTTCACGCGGCAGGTGCTGGGCACCAACAGCATCGACCACTGCGCTCGGTTGTGACACAGCGCTACCGTCACCGGTCTGGTGACAAGCTTTGGTAGCGGCGCGATGACCAACTCCATCGCCGACATCGCCGAGAATAGCCAGTGTATCTTCATCATCGGCAGCAACACCACCGAGCAGCACCCCGTCATCGGTACCAAGATCCGGCAGGCGAAGCGGCATCCTGAGTCTATCGAAGGGCGGCATCGTGGCGCCAAGCTGATCGTGGCTGATCCGCGCCGCATCGACATCGCTGACTACGCCGACTTGCACCTGCAGCACGAACCAGGCACTGATATCGCCTTGCTCAACGGACTGATGCACGTCATCCTGCGCGAAGGCTGGCACGATGAGGGCTTCATCGCCGAGCGGACCGAGGGCTTCGACGAAATGAAGGAGATCGTCGAGAAGTATACGCCCGAGGTGGCCAGCGAGATCACGGGTGTGCCGGCGGGCGACATCGAGGAAGCCGCCCGCATGATGGCCGAGAACCGGCCTGGCACGCTGCTGTACGCTATGGGCATCACCCAGCACACCGTCGGTGTGGCCAACGTGATGAGTTGCGCCAACTTGCAGATGCTGCTGGGCAACATGGGGGTGGCCGGCGGCGGCGTCAACCCGCTGCGCGGGCAGAACAACGTGCAGGGCGCCTGTGACCTGGGTGGCCTGCCCAACGTCTACTCTGGCTACCAGAAGGTGACCGACGCGGCCGTGCAGGAGAAGTTCGAGAACGCCTGGGGCGTGCCGCTCTCGGGTGAGATGGGGCTGACGGTCACCGAGATGCTGGACGCAGCCGAAGCCGGCGACGTGCGCTGCCTCTACGTCATCGGCGAGAACCCGATGGTCAGCGACCCCGACCTGAACCACGTGCGCTACTCGCTCCAGCAGACGGACTTCATCGTGGTGCAGGATCTGTTCTTCACCGAGACGAGCGAGTTTGCCGACGTCGTCCTGCCGGCGGCCAGCTTTGTCGAGAAAGAGGGCACGTTCACCAACACGGAAAGACGCATCCAGCGCGTGCACAAGGCCATCGACGCGCCGGGCGAAGCGCAATCCGATTCGTGGATCGTGGCCGAGCTGGCGAAGCGAATGGTGGCTCTGGGGGCGGCGACGCTCGACGAGGACGCCCCGCACGCCGGCTGGGACTACGCGACGCCGGCTGACGTGATGGACGAGATCAATGCGCTCACGCCCATCTACGCCGGCATCACCTACCGCCGGCTGGAGGAGGGCGCGCAGCTTCAGTGGCCGGTCCCCAACGAACAACATCCTGGGACGCCGATTCTACACGTCGGTGAGTTCAGTCGCGGGCTAGGGCGCTTCGCGGCGGTGGATCATGTGCCGCCGGCCGAGCTACCCGACGACGAGTACCCGCTGATGTTGACCACGGGACGCGTGCTTTACCACTGGCACGGCGGCGAAATGACGCACCGCGCCCGCAATCTGGAGGCCATGTACCCCGAGGCGCTGGTCGAGATCAACCCCAAGGATGCGCACAACGCCGGCATCGAGGACGGCGAGCTGATGAAAGTCACATCGCGGCGCGGCGAGATCGTCGCCAAGGCGCAGGTGACGGATCGGGTGGAGCCCGGCCTCATCTTCTCCACCTTCCACTTCGCCGACTCGGCGGCCAACTTCCTCACGAACCCGGCCCTGGATCCGCAAGCGAAGATTCCTGAGTACAAGGTATGCGCGGTGCGGGTGGAGAATGCGGTGGCCGGCCGGCGGCAGGGGAACCTCATCGGGCAGTAGGGTTTCCCTGCTTGTTTCGACAAGTCACAGCAGGCGTATCAGATCGAAAGATTTCCCGATTTGGTGCGCCTGCTCGGCTTTTCTGGGATGAAGGGGATTCCAGAATTTAAAACCTCCCAAAAACCCGAGATTCCTGAGGAGAATAGCCTATTTTTGGGAGGTTTATTTCCCTGGAAATCCCGAAACGCACAACAACACCGGAGAGCATCCCGCTTGTCATGTTGCGTCAGCATGTCCCTCACCTACAGTCCATCGCCGAAGTTTTGCCGGTAACGCTCGGCGAATTCCTCCAGCGTATATTCGTGGTTTTGCGTGCCGGCCTCCTCCAGCACGTAGGTCGCCGCGAGCGAACCAATGCGCCCCGTGGTCTCCCAGGGATATCCACCGAGGTGGCCGACGATGAGGCCCGCCCGATAGGCATCGCCGACCCCCGTCGGGTCGACTTCGGCGCGCGGACGCACAGGCGGGATGTCGATCCGCCGGCCTTCGACGACGATCTCCGATCCTCTCTCGCCACAGGTCACAGTCACCACGTCGACCATGGCGTGTACTTCTTCATCCGTGAGGCCCGTCTTGCGCTTGATCAAGCCGAATTCGTACTCGTTGGCCACGAACATGAGGGCGCCGGCAAGCCCCTCCTCCAGTGTCTCCGGCTCCAGACGAACGATCTGTTGGCTCGGATCCCAGATGTATGGGATGCCCAGCTCTCGACACTCGCGGACGTGCTGCGCCATAGCGCCCGGATCATCGGGGGAGATGATGGCGATGTCGACGGTGTTCGGATCCAGATCGTAGAAGGAGACTTGGCCGGCGTGAGCCATGGCGCCAGTGTAGAAACTGGCAATTTGACGATTGGCCTGATCGGTGCTAACAAAAAACGAGGCCGTGAAATCGTCCTCGATTTCCTTGATCAACGAAGTATCGACACCACGCACCTCGAGCCATTCACGATACTCAGCGAAATCCTGGCCGACTGTCGCCTACAATCTTGCGCGCTCGCCTAGCAGCGCAAGATTGTAGGCGATGTTGGCCGCGATTCCACCTCTCTCCCGCCGCATCGAATCGACGAGAAAGCTAACGCTCAAGACCTCGATTTGGTCAGGTAGGATGTGGTCCGAGAAGTGTCCTGGGAAAGACATGATATAGTCATAAGCCACCGAGCCGGCGCATACGATCCCGAAATCATGCCCGAAATCATGCCCGAAATCATGCCCGAAATCATGCCTGAAAAATCTCTGCGAAATCTTCTTCAAATGGCGCGTAGACGACGCCCTTCTCCGTGATGATGGCCGTCACGTAACACTGGGGCGTAATGTCAAACGCCGGATTGGCTACTTCGACCCCATCCGGCGCGATATGCTCGCTGCCAATCCGCGTCACCTCATCGGCGTCCCGTTCTTCAATTGGGATGTCGGCCCCCGCAGCAACCGACATGTCAATGGTCGATGTCGGAGCGGCGACGTAGAACGGCACGTCGTTTTCCTTCGCCAGGACAGCCAGCTTGTACGTGCCGATCTTGTTGGCGACATCACCGTTGCGCGCCACGCGGTCAGCGCCAACGATGACGGCATCGACCTCACCCGAGTGCAGGAAGTGGCCGGCTGCGTTGTCAGCGATGAGCGTCTGCGGAATGCCGAGGCGTTTGAGTTCCCACGTCGTCAACTTGGCGCCCTGGAGCCGGGGACGCGTCTCGTCCACGAGCACGCGGATGCCCTTCCCCTGCTCGTGCACCGCCCGGATCACACCCAGGGCTGTGCCGTAGTCCACGGTGGCCAGCGAACCCGTGTTGCAGTGATGGAGCACTGTCGCCCCCGCCGGGATCAACGCAGCGCCGTTCTTTCCGATACAGCGGTTGATTTCAACGTCCTCGTCCGCAATCTGCTGTGCCTCGTCCAGCACCGCCGGCCGAATCTCGTCTGGCGCACGCAATGATTCCTTCGATGCGCGTTTCAGGATGCGGTCCAGCGCCCAGAAGAGGTTGACGGCTGTGGGCCGAGCTTCGCGGAGGATATCGGAGGCCTCGTTCAGATCGCTCAGAAGTTCGTCGCGGGTTGTGGCGTCGCTGTTCTGGGCTGCCAGGGCCAAGCCGAAGCCGGCAGCGGCTCCGATGGCCGGCGCGCCCCGGATATACATCTCCCGAATCGCCCGCGCGACGCCTGTGTGATCGGTGAATTCGGCAATCTGGTATTCGTGCGGCAATGTTCGCTGATCGATCATGCGGACGACACCGTCGTCCCACTCGATCGTACGATCCATGATTACTATGCCTTTCACAACAAAAAAGGCCTCTCGGCGCGAGAGACCAAAACCGTCTCTCATCTCCCAGGCACTTCCGCGCCTGCCGGAATTGGCACCTGGGTTAGTCGGGTAGTCGCTTCACCCCTCTGAATGAGACGCCATCCTTTATTCAGCTCCGTGCTGCATGATAGCACGTTTGCCGGCTTCCTGCAAAGCGAGCGGGGGCGCACAAACGAGTGACCAGGTGACCGGCCCCTTTCCGTGATGAGGATCTTGTGGTGGTACATTGGATATGGTACAATCACTGTACGCGCTATGGTCCAGGATTAACCCCTCGCGGATATGCTCGATACAAGGAGATTAGGCAACGATGTCTGACAAGACCCGAACCCCTACTGTGGTGGTGGACACATCTCAAAGCCGGCACACCCGCCTACGCCCAGTGCCGCTGACGGCCGTCACGTTGACTGACGCTTTCTGGGCGCCGCGCCGGCGCATCAATCGGGACATCACACTTCTCTCGCAGTATCGCCGCTGCGAGGACACCGGCCGCATCGACAACTTTCGCCGAGCGGCCGGCAAGAAGGCTGCCCCATTTCGGGGGCGCTACTACAACGACTCCGATGTCTACAAGTGGCTCGAAGCCGCCGCCTGGACACTTGCTACCGACGCTGACCCTGCGCTGGCGCAGATGGTCGATACCGTGATCACCGAAATCACCGCTGCCCAACAGCCCGACGGCTACCTCAACACTCACTTCATGCTCGACCGGGCCGGCGAGCGCTGGACGAACCTGCGCGATATGCACGAACTCTACTGCGCCGGCCACCTGATCCAAGCCGCCGTGGCCCACCATCGGGCGACGGGCAGTGACCGTCTCCTGGGCGTTGCCCGCCGGCTGGCCGACCACATTTGCGATATTTTCGGGCCAGAAGAGGCCGGCAAGCGTCCCGGCACTGGTGGCCACGAAGAGATCGAGATGGCGCTAGTCGAGCTGGCTCGCACGACCGGAGCCCCGCGATACCAGCGGCAGGCGCAGTATTTCCTCGACGTGCGCGGGGAGGGCCTGATCGGTGGCCGGGCCTATCACCAGGACCACCGGCCGTTTCGGGAGTTTGACCGGATGGCGGGCCACGCTGTGCGCGCCGTCTACCTGAATGCCGGCGCCGCTGACCTCTACGCCGAGACAGGCGAGACGGCTCTGCGAGAAGCGCTGGAGCGTCTGTGGCGCACGATGACTACGCGGCAACTGTACCTCAGCGGCGGCATCGGCTCACGCCATGCAGGAGAGGCGTTTGGCCAGGACTACGAACTACCCAACGCGCGCGCCTACGCAGAGACGTGCGCCGCCATCGGGAGTGTGATGTGGAACTGGCGCATGCTGGCCCTGGACGGCAACGCCCGCTACGCCGACCTCATGGAACTCACGCTGTACAACGGATTTCTCGTGGGGCTCTCGCTTGACGGCGAAAGATACTTCTATGAGAACAGCCTCGCCAGCGACGGCACACACCGCCGGCAACCCTGGTTCGAGTGCGCCTGCTGCCCGCCCAACATCGCCCGTATGCTGGCATCGCTGCCTGGCTACTTCTACAGCGTGTCCAACAGCGTGTCCGGCGAAGGCGAACCGGGCAGTGGCGGCGTCTGGGTGCATCTCTATGCTGAGAACACCGCGCGCTTCTCCCTGCCCGATGGCCGCATCATCGGCTTGACACAGCGCACTCGCTATCCGTGGGATGGTGATGTAGTCATCGAGATCGACGGAGAAGGAACGTTCAGCCTCTGGCTGCGCATTCCGGCCTGGTGTGGGGCCGGCGCCGCGCTCGATGTCAACGGACAGTCGTTCACTGGTGCGCTCGTGCCTGGCACTTATGCCGAAGTCCGCCGCACCTGGCAGCCGGGCGACACCGTACGCCTCAGGCTCCCCATGCCGGTGCGCTGCGTCGAGGCTCACCCCTACGCTCTAGAGAACGCAGATCGGGTGGCCTTGATGCGGGGGCCGCTCCTCTACTGCGTCGAGCAAGCAGACAACCCCGACCTCGACCCGCGCGACGTTGTGCTGCCGGCCGGCGTGGTCGAGGGGATCGCGGACCAGGGGGCCGCCTCTGACTTCAGACCTGACCTGCTGGGCGGCGTCGTTGTGCTAAGTGCACAGGCCGAGGTCGTTCCGCCGGACGAAGCCTGGGCCGGCCATCTCTACCGTGCAGCGCGTCCTCGTGTGGAGCGAACACGGGAGCAACGGGTGGAAGTGACCGCCATTCCCTACTACGCCTGGGCGAACCGCGAAGCCGGCGCCATGCAAGTTTGGCTGCGGCACCCTTTGTATCTGGGCACTTAAGACACCTAGTGGTTCTTGGCAGAAATACTCCACCAGTTGTACGCTCGCTAGGGATCGCCAGATCCCTGGCAAAAGTCCGTTGCAAGCAGGAGAAATCGGCGCTCCAGACGGGGATCTGACGATCCCCTTTGAACGGGTAACTGGGGAAGGATTTATGCCGAGCATCACTAGGCGGACGTTCTGCCACGTGATGGTCCATTGCCTGCAACAAGTTGCAGCGTCCAGGACGCTCGAACTTGTTCGAGGGCGTGATTTCGCCGCCTCGCACTCACACAACGCCTATCTTAATTTGTCTGGTGGTCTATTGGCCCGCTTTGCATCCTGCCGTATTCTAGACTATACTGCGTAGCCGGTCCATTCAGTTCTTCGACAAGTCTATCTTCTAGGTAAGCGTTCAGGTAGTGGGGACCCTTGCGAAGGTTGGGAGTAGCCGTGGCAAGAGGCCGGTTCTCGACTGGCGAGGGGCCTTTCAACCCGAATGCGATCAGCGAACCTTCGCAAGGGTGGCTGAACACTTACTCTTCTAGCACCTCCGCAGGAAAGGAGAATCTTTGTGCCTACACCAATCGCTCTTCAACTCTATTCGGTTCGAGACGCCCTGGCCGAGGACTTCGCCGGCGTCGTCAAGAAGGTTGCCGATATCGGCTACGCCGGTGTGGAGACGGCCGGCTTCCCCGGCACAACGCCCACAAAAGCCGCCAAGCTATTCCAAGACCTGGGACTGGCTGTCTCAAGCGCCCACGGCCCGCTGCCGATTGGCGAGCACCGGAACGAGGTGTTGGACGCTGCGGCCGCGCTCGACTGCAAACGACTGGTCTGCCCCTCGCTGGGACCCGATGACTACCAGACGCTCGATCAAATCAAACAGACCTGCGATCTCGTGAATGAGGCTAGCGCGATCGCCGTTGAAAACGGGCTGGCACTCGGGATTCACAACCACTGGTGGGAGTTCGAGCCGGTGGAGGGCCGCCAGCCGTATCAAGTGCTGCTGGAACGCCTTGAGCCAGCGGTGTTTTTCCAAATTGACACCTACTGGGTCAAGGCCGCCGGCATCGACCCGGTCGAGGTAGTGAAAGACTTCGGCGACAGAGCCCCGCTGCTGCATATCAAGGATGGGCCGGCAGTCAAGGGCGAGCCTCAAGTCGCCGTCGGCGATGGCGTCATGGATATCCCGGCCGTCGTCCAAGCCGGCGAGGGCTCAACCGAATGGCTAATCGTTGAGCTAGATGAATGCGCCACCGACATGCTGAAGGCCGTCGAGGAAAGCCACAATTACCTCGTAGGCGAAGGTTTGGCGCGCGGAAACCGATGAGCAAGGAGGATCACGTTGACACAACTGATCACAACCCTCGGACCGAAGAACGCTGACGAAGTGGGCATGATTCTGCCCCACGAACACGTTTTCGTCGACCTCCGCACCTGGGATCAGCCTGGCTATGCTCAGGCCGAGGCAGCGGATGTCATTAAGTTGATGGAATCAGAGATCGCCAAAGCTCAGGCCGCAGGCGTTACAGCCGTCGTGGAGTGCAGCACCGTCGGGGTGGGCCGGCGGGCCGACATTGACAGAGCCGTTTCCGAAGCCACCGACTTTCCTATTGTGGTCCCCACCGGCGTCTACCGCGAGCCGTGGGGGCCTGACTGGGTCCACGCTGCCAGCGAAGAGGAGCTGCGGGGGTGGATGACGGGCGAGCTGCAAGGCGAGATCGAGGAGAGCGGCGTGCAGGCCGGCTGGATCAAGCTGAGCGCCGGCGACGATGGATTGACCGAATGTGAAACGAAGATCCTGCGCGCGGCCGCGGCGGCCGGCGCAGCCACCAACGCCGTCATCGGCAGCCACACCATCCGCGGCCGCGTCGTGCGAAATCAACTCGACATCATTGAGGCGGCCGGCTACGCGCCAGAGCGCTTCATCTGGATCCACACCCAGGCCGAGCCGGACTTCGAGCTGCACCTGGAGATGGCGCGTCGCGGCGCCTGGATAGAGTACGACGCCATCGGTGGTGACGACTTCGACGATGACTACTTCGTCGAACACATCCAGCGTGTGCTGGACGCCGGCTTTGGCGACCAACTCCTGCTCAGCCATGATCGCGGGTGGTACGACCCGGCCCAGCCCGGTGGCGGCACCCCCATGCCCTACACCTATCTCAGCGAACAACTCCTGCCGAAGTTACGGGCGGCCGGCGTGGACGAGGCGACTGTCGAGCAACTGACCTACACGAATCCTTTCCAGGCCTTCGCCCGGTGATTTGAAACTCCCAGCGGGAGTGACGAAAATCGTAGCCGTGAGTGGCAGGCGGCTGCTGTTTGGCCGCCTGGAACTCGCGGCGGGATTGCGAACCTCTCAATTGATTGTTGACAGAGCACAAGTGGAGGAAGCTATGCCAGTGGTGAAACCTGTGGTTCTGAGCGACTTCGTCAGCCGCATCTTTCAGGCAGCGGGAGCAACAGAAGAGGGAGCGCGTTTGGTGGCCGAGTCGCTGGTAGCTAGCGATCTGGCCGGCCACGAGTCCCACGGTGTCGTCCGGGTGCACCAGTACCTGGGCAGCATCGATGATGAGGGGCTGGATCCCGCCGCGGAGCCGACCATCGCGCGAGAGACGCCCACCAACGCGCTGGTCGACGCCCACCAGGGCTTTGGGCAGGTGGCCGCGCACTTCGCCATGAACGTGGCCCTTGAGAAAGCCCAGGCGCAGGGATTGGCCGCGACGGGACTGTTCAACTGCAACCACGTTGGCCGGCTGGGCGAGTGGGTGCAGATGGCGGCCGACCAGGAGATGGTCGGTCTGGCATTCTGCAACGGTGGTCGTCCTGGCGGAATCGTGGCGCCCTACGGCGGCGCGAGCCGACTGCTGGGCACCAACCCCATCGCCGCCGCAGTGCCCGTGGAAGGCCGGCCGCCGCTGGTCATGGACTTCGCCACCAGCGTCGTGGCCGAGGGCAAGGTGCGCGTGGCCCGCAACCGCGGCAAGTCGCTGCCCGAGGGGTGGATCCAGCGGTCTGACGGCCAACCTAGCGCGGACCCCGAGGATCTCTACGCTGACGGCGTGTTGCTGCCGGCGGCGGATCACAAAGGGTACGGCCTGGCCTTGTTGATCGAGTTCTTGGGTGGCCTGCTGACGGGCGCCGGCTGGCCTGGGCAGCCCGACTTCACCACCAGCAATGGTGTTCTCTTCTTGGCTCTTTCCGGGGAGGCTTTCCGCCCCACCGAGGCTTTCCTGGCCGATGGCGCTGAACTATGTGAGCAGGTAAAGGAAACGCCACCCGCGGCGGGGTTTGATGAAGTCCTGTTGCCAGGCGAGCCGGAGCAGCGTACAGCCGAGCGTCGCCGAACTGAGGGGATACCGGTGGACGGGGCGACCTGGACTCAGTTGACGGCAGCCGCCACGGAGCTGGGTGTGGTGGTTCCCAGTTGAGGGGAGCTATAGCAATGAGACTAGGCGTATTCACGGTTATGCTCCCTGATCT
>JAANWY010000240.1 GCA_018263655.1 Anaerolineales bacterium
TTCGTACCTACACAACAGGAAGAGTCCGGAAAAAGGGGTCGGTGGGGGGCGGCCGCCCTCCACCGACCCCTTTTTCCGCATTTCGCCACTGCGAGGGCAGTAGCCTGAGTAGTTACCGTTACTTGACAAACGAGTATGGTTTGGGTATTCTAACAAAACGAACTAGATGCGAAGACGTCTCAGGTGAGAATCGAAGTAGATTGCGAACGTATTCGGTGCAACACTGAGGCCATCGTCGAGGCCTGTGGTCGACGCGGCATTCAGGTGGCTGGCGTCACCAAGGCCTGCTGTGGCCATCCTGAGGTTGCACGGGCGATGCTGGCCGGCGGCGTGAGCATGTTGGCCGAGTCACGATTGAAAAACGTGGCACGGCTGCGAGATGCGGGGGTTGACGCGGGCATAATGCTGTTGCGCTTGCCTCGTCCGAGTGAGGTTGGCGAGACCGTTCGGCTGACCCAGGTCAGCCTCAACTCACAGGTGGAGACTGTGCGCGCGCTGTCTCGCGCTGCCCAAATGCAGGATGTCACCCATCAGATCATGCTGATGGTGGAGACGGGCGATCGCCGTGAGGGGGTGATGCCCGAAGAGGCTGTTAGCGTAGCTCGTGCTATGAGGGCGTTCCCCGCTATCGAGTTGGTGGGTATCGCCACCAACGTCGGCTGTATTGGCGGCGTTCTACCCACACCGGAGAATGTCCAACTGTTCGTGGATGTTGTTGAGGAAGTCGAGCAGAGACTCGGAATTCGCCTTCGGGTGATTTCCGGCGGTCACACAGCCAACTTGGCCCTCATGGACCGCGGCGAGATGCCCTCGCGCGTGAACCAACTTCGGGTCGGCGAGGGCATTCTGCTGGGGGTGGACAGCGCCGGCAACTGGACGCTACCCTCTCCGTATCAGGATGCCTTCAACGTCGTAGCTGAGGTAATCGAGGTCGATACCAAACCTTCTCTGCCCGAAGGGCCTGTCACTTTTGACGCCTTTGGACGCAAGCCCCATTGGGAAGATCTCGGTATCCGGCGGCGCGCTATCCTGGCCCTAGGCGAGCAGGATCTCCATGTTGACAGCTTGCGCCCCAAGCGCGAAGGGATCACCATCGTCGGAGCGAGCTCTGACCAACTGGTCGTGGATGTGACAGAGGCCGGCTCCCCCGTGTGTGTGGGGGATGAACTGGAATTTGACCCGCGCTACCCCGCCATGGCGACGGCCATGGCCAGCTTTGGCATGAGGCGGGTCGTCAAATCTATAGGAGCGACGCATACATGCTAGACATCGTGATCGAGAACGGCACGGTAGTGGATGGTACGGGGCGGCCGGCTTTCAAGGCCGAGGTCGGTGTTGTGGACGGCCGAGTCGCCATCATTTCGGAGAAGATTCAGCAAGAGGCGGCGTGTGTCATCGATGCCCACGGTCTCCATATGGCGCCTGGCTTCATTGATCCTCACACGCACTCCGATCTGCCGCTGTTGGTCAACCCCCAAGCCGAGAGCAAGATCCGACAGGGTGTGACAACAGAAATCATTGGGAACTGCGGTTTCTCGCCGGCGCCGCTGTTGGGTGCGTCCGAGGAGGAAGTGCGTGCCAGGGCGCGCAAGTTCGATGCCCCCGTCGATTGGACCACCATGGGCGAGTATCTAGATCGACTGCGTGGTGCGGGCGCGGCACTGAATGTTGTGGCCCTAGTCGGTCACAATACGGTGCGAGGTTCGGTGTTGGGCTATGGGGATGTGCAACCCACGCCCGAGCAACAGGCTGAGATGGAGCGGCGAGTGGCACAGGCCATCGAGGAAGGAGCTCGCGGGTTCTCTACTGGCCTCTACTATCCACCCGGCTACTATGCCAAGACTGAGGAAGTCATCGGTCTGGCACGGGCAGCGGCGCGACATGGCGGCATCTATGCGACCCACATGCGCAGCGAGAGTGATCTGCTGCTGGAGGCGGTTGCCGAGGCCATCGAGATTGGTGAGCAAGCCGAGATTGATGTGGAGATTTCCCATCTGAAGGTCGAGGGCTATCGCAACTGGGACGATGTGGATCGGTTGGAAGAGATGTTAGATGATGGGGGTCTGCAGGTGGGGTGTGATCAATACCCCTACATCGCTTGTAGCACCTGGCTGTCGGCCATCCTGCCCTACTGGGCCCAGGCCGGCGGGGCCAGAGCCGTTGCAGAGCGGCTGCGCAACCCGGAAGTGCGAGCGCAGCTTCGGCAAGATTGGAGAGAGAATCGCGAAGAGTGGGATAGTCGCAGCGGTGTGCGCGAATGGTCCGACATCTTGGTGAGCGACTACCAGCCTGACCCGGACTTGCAAGGGAAGACTATAGAACAGATCGCGGGCCAACAGGGTGACGACCCGCTGGAAACCGTCTTTGACCTCATCATGCACAGCGAAGGGCAAGCCGCCTGTGTGTGGTTTACTCAACTGGAGGAAAACGTTCAGCGCTTGATGCGCCACCCACTGGTTGTGATTGGCAGCGACGGCTCGACCTTGAGGCCTGACGGCGTCCTGGGCCGGCGCAAAGTCCATCCGCGCAGCTACGGCACATTCCCTCGCGTGTTGGGACACTACGTTCGTGAGGAGCAGGTGCTAAGCCTTGAAGAGGCCGTCCGGAAAATGACGTCGATCACGGCAGAGCGTTTTGGCCTGACTGACCGAGGCTCGATACGCGAGGGCGCTTGGGCCGATCTCGTCCTGTTCGATGCTCAGACCGTCAACGACCAGGCAACCTTTACGGACCCACATCGATATCCAGTGGGTATCCCGTATGTCCTCGTCAACGGTGACGTAGTCATCGACCAACATCAGCATACCGGTGCGCTCCCGGGTCAGGTGCTCTGAAAGGAGGAAGACATGTGACCAACCCCACGTGATGTTGTTGCCGGCTGACGGCGCCACTGGGCGCTAGTACCGACCGTTTCACAAACCTAACAAGCACGGAGGAGGAAAAATGAACCGCAAACATGGCGCGATTTGGCAATTCATGCTCCTGTTGGTATCAGTCGTTGTGGTTGTTGCTGCTGTAAGTTGTGCGCAGCCCCAGGCGCCGGCTGCGCCGGCACCGGAGGAAGAAGCGCCCGCTCCAGCAGAAGAAGCGCCAGAGGCCGAAGAGCCGGCGGCTCCCACTGAAGCCGGCGAGAAGACCTTGGTCGTGGCTGCCGCCAACCAGTATGGCGAGACCTTTGACATTTTCAACACTTCTACGACCATGTTACCCCACGTCATGATCTACGAGCCGCTGGTGACCGTTGACTACAACTACGAGTTCCAGCCTGGGCTGGCCGAGCGCTGGGAGACGTCCGACGACGGCCTGACCTGGACGTTCTATCTGCGGAAGGGCATCAAGTTCCACGATGGCACCGATTTCAACGCCGAAGTGGTGAAGTGGTGGATCGAAGGCATGCAGGAGGGCGTCAACTCGTACATGTTCGAGTCTGTGACGGAGGCCAAGGTCATTGACGACCACACCATTGCACTGACCTTTGAGGCCCCCTTCCCCAATTTGCTGTACAACCTGTCGTCATCTTTCAGCGGCATCATGAGCAAAGCCGCCTACGAGAAGTACGGCGACGAGTACGGCACACTGTATGCTGTCGGCACCGGCCCGTTTATGCTGGAAGAATGGGTCCCAAACGACCATCTGACGCTGGTCAAGAATCCCGACTACGATTGGGCGCCTGAGTGGACGGGTTATGAGGGCCCGGCGAAGGTCGATAAGATTCTGTACCGGATCATCCCGGAAGATGCCACGCGTACCATCGAACTGCAGGCCGGCAATGTCCATCTACTCGAAGACGCCCCACCACCGCGCGAGCTATCCCAATATGAGGACAATCCCGACTACCTCTTCCTGAAGAGTGCAGATGCGTCAATACAGTTCATCGGCATGGCTGTCAACGACCCGTTTTTCAAGGACATTCAGACAAGGCGGGCTGTGGGCCATGCGATTGACCGCGACCTGATCGTCGAGACTGTCTACCAGGGATTGGGCGAGCCGAGCACTACCTATCTCTCCAAGGAGTTAGGCGGCGACAAGGGCGTGCCTGCTGTTGCTCACGACTACGATCTGGAAAAGGCCAAAGCCCTGCTGTCCGAGGTCGGCTGGGTGCCAGGCGATGATGGTATCCTCGTCGCCGAAGATGTGGAGGGTATCGAGCCGGGTACCAGGTTCGAGGTCAGCTACTGGACCTACCAGGAGGACGAGTACAAGCGCTTGGCTGAGGTGACGCAGAACATGCTGGGCGACGTGGGCATCAAAGCCAACATCCAGCTCATGGATAACCCGACCTATATCGACGCATTGAAGGGGGGCGAAACACAGCTCATCCTGCGCCGCTATGGGTGGGACAACAACGACATCCTGGAGTGGTTCCACCACGGCAAGTACGCGCCCTATCCGAACTATCTGGGTGTCAGTGACCCCGAGTTCGACGCAGCGTTGGACGAAGCCAACTACGATACGCCAACCTGGGGGGAGCGTGACGCCAAGTATGTGGACATTCACAAGTACCTGATCGAAGAGTGGTATCCCTGGGCCCCCATCCGCCAACGTGCGGATGTATTTGTCGGGTTATCCATGAGCTGGATGTTGGCTTTGATGCCCACGTCGCCCAGCATGTTCT
>JAANWY010000241.1 GCA_018263655.1 Anaerolineales bacterium
TAGAGGATGCAGCCCCCTGTTCCCAATGGGCAATGTGGAGGCCCAGCGCGCTCTGCAGCACGGTTTACTTTCCATAACTCTTGCGCTATTCCAACTCATGGCTTGTCAGACGCCGCCAACCTCTTTGCAATGAATCTAACGAGATCGAGTTTTCTCAAATGTCAGGTTACTGTACAGGCTGAACCCCCAGGCTAATTCAACCAAGCCCTGCGGGCTGTTCCCAGCCCCGTAGGGGCTTCGTTGGGTTAGCGCGGGGCCTTCAGCCCCGCGCGGGCGGCTGACTGCCTCCGACGTTCGTACCCCGATTATTTTGTAAAACTTCATCATCCGCCGGCCCAGTTACCGAACCACCAGTCGTAGGAAGAGCCGATGCTGGCCCGCCGTCGGCGTCGCCGTGCCGGGGACGCTGAGGCCCAGCGTGCTGCCAAACGAAGCCGCCGGCTCGATCGAGAAGCGCAGCGACCGCAGAGCGGTCGCCCGCGAATGATCCACGTTCAAAGTGACAAACCCAACGATCCCGTCCGCCACCGCGCTCAGGGGTGGCGTGATGTCGGCGATAAAGATGTCCAGCTCTCCGTCGGTATCATTGGCATTGAACGTGACCCGCGCATCAAACGCACCCGGCAGGTTGAGGATCACGCCATCCGGGATGCCGTTCCCGTCGCGGTCGGTTGGGTCGAAGGAGAGCCAGTCCTCATCATAGTCCACCGAGAACACCAGGCTGGTGATCGGGTGACCGTTGGCGGCGAAGCTAATGGGCACGGTCAGACTGTCGCCGGCCACCGACGCCTCCTCCGGCATGGACAGCGCCGGCCCCGCCGCCGGGCCGAAGATTGTGCGCCACGCTGCCGCGCCAAGGCCATCGCTGGCTCCGCACACGCCAGGGCCGGCCCCCATGATCAGCGCCGTGCACGGGACATCGCCGGCATCCACCTTCGTGTCCTCGTTGGCATCGCAGCCGGCGGTCTCCGGGAAGAAGGGATCGAAGATGTCGCGCACGATGGAGAAGATGTCGCTGCGATCCACGGCTTCATCCCCGTTGCAGTCACCCAGCACCCTCGGCGAGCGGAACACGGTCGTCTCCTGGGTGGCCGTATTGTTGGACAGATCGGAGTCTGGCCGGCTGCCGGTCACAGTGGCCGTGTTGACCAGCACGGCGCCGGCCGGCGTGGCCAGGGGCACGTTGACGACGATGGTGACGATGGTGCTGCCGCCATTCTTGACAATCGTGCCCAAATTGCAGGTAACGGCGCCGGCAGTATGAGTGCAGGTCGGCGCGCCGGGCGTGGCCGACACAAAACTCACGCCGGCGGGTAGCGTATCGACGAGTGTGGCAGTAGCGTCCTCTGGTCCGGAGTTGGCGACAGTGACGATGTATGTCAGGTCGTCGCCGGCATTCACTGGGTCGGGCGAGTCCGTTTTGGTCACGGACAGGTCCGCCGGTGTGTCGCCGACGACGTGCGACGTCGTGCCGAAACTGCCGATGAAATTGGTGTCGCCGCCATACGTGGCCGTGATGGGGAAAGTGCCCGCCACGGCGAACGTGGTCGTGGTGACAGCCGTACCACCCGACAGGGGAACCGCACCCAGTGTGGCCGCTCCCACCGTGAAGGTGACGGTACCCGTGGGCATGCCGGCGCCCGGCAGTTGTGCCGTCACGTTCGCCGTGAGAGTGACTACGGCTGGGTCCGGCAGCGACGGGTTGGGAGAACTGGTCACTACAGTCACAGTGTTGGCCTGGTTCACCGTCTGGGTTGTTGTGCCGCTGTTCGGGTTGAAGTTCGTGTCGCCACCATAACTGGCTGTAATGGTCTGCGCGGCGCCGACGGGGATGGCCGGCGTTGTCAGAACGGCCTTGCCCGATCCGTCCAGGGTCGCCGTGCCGAGTACCGTCGCTCCCACTGTGAACGTGACGTTGCCCGTCGGCGTGCCGGCGCCGGCTGTGAAGCTTGTCTCACTCACAGCCACAGTGACGGTAAAGGGGAGGGATTGACCGAATACCGGCTCAGTCAGGGTAGTTGTGAAACCGAGACCAATAGCTATCGACGTGGCTGCCCGCTCCACCGTCTGGGTGAGAATGCCTGTTGTGTTGATCGAGCTGCTGGATTTGTGATTCTCATCCCCAGAGTAGACGGCCGTCAGGGGGTGCGGGCCGGCTTCGAGGGCGAACGTCGTCGTTGAGCGCCATGCTTCCCTCCGATTCTGCTCATCAGAGTGATGCACAATACGCGTTAAAGCAAGCGCGGCGCCACATCCGAGACCTGGACCCCGAGCAACTCTATCTGTACCAGCGCTCCTTCCGGGACGCCGGCACAGACTTGGGGGCGCTGAAGTCCAATGTTCAGAGCGTGAAGGCTCAAATTCTCGCCGATCGACAGCCAGGTGACAAGGACGATGGAGGCGGCCGGCCGGCGCCAGAGTCTTTCCCGAGTGTCCCGACGCCCACGCCGGACCTGAGCGGCATCGTGCACACTGCGACGGCTCAGAACCAGAAGAACAATGAAGCAGGGGACCTGTTTCCGCCCGGATGGCCCACCGATGTGGGGTGTCCTGAAAGAGGGTACTCGACTGAGGTCCTGTTCGGGATGATGGTCGCCGTCGACGCGCTGAAGGCGGTGCAGATCGGTCTGGACACGTGGTGTAAAGAGAAGACCATCTCGTGCCCTGGGAGTAACCCTCAGGACCCCATCGGCTGTTGGGTGGCCGCCGGCTCCAAGTTCGTTCTGAATCTTACTGAAGATGTGAAAGCCGGCTTCCAGTACTGCAATGGCAACGCCGCCTCCGCACGCATCGAAGCCCTCTATCACGACACGCGGCGCATTCACGCTTCCCTCCACGAACACGATCAGAACCTCATCAACAGGATGGTCGAGGATGACCAGTTCCTGTTCAACTTCCGGAACCTGAACCTGCGCCTAAACATCGAGGCCAACCTCGCCTCACCTGGTGATAACCCCAATGCGCTCTCCGCACTGCCTCGAAGGTTCTGTGTGTCGAACGAACTCGAGACGTTGACCAATCCGAACAGCGCGGACTACGATCCTGATGCACCGGAGGTCCTGGCCGGCTGCGGTCTTCTCGAAATCATCAGCGACACGGTTCGGAGCGCCATTGACATGACCAGCAACGCCGGCGAGGATATCAACAACGCCGAGAAGGAGTACGATGCAGCCATTCAGCACTACAACGACCAGGAGTGGAAGCTAGCCTTTGATCGTTTCCGCAAGGCATATCGCGAAGCGGTGAGGCCATAGCGGGGGCTGACGCGCGACACCTGGCCAGCGTCATCCCGCGCCAAAGGAAACGATCCAGCGCTTATCATGTGGGCAATCTAAAGAGGGAGACATCTGATGAAAAGGCTCGGTTTCGTATTCGTGGCAGCCGTACTGACGCTCGTAACTCTGCTGCCCATGGCCACTTCGGCCGACCCGGGCGGGACCCAGAGTGTTCCACACGCCGGCCGGCCGGCGATTACTCAGAACGCTGCGGACAATCCAGATCCGGAGGAAATGGAGGAGTTCCGCCGTGACCTACTTGATTTGGTGGATGCGCTCGAGGTACTGTATCCTTACGCGGAGGCGTATGCGCAGGTGACGGACGAACCACCTCCGCCGCTGGTGAGCCGGCATCTGATCCGGACCCTCACCTACAAGCAGTTGGCCATCGTGCAAGACACGTTTGGTGACGCGTACGTGCCCTTCAAGCAGGACATCAAGGCCCTGAAGTCGTTGGTTCTGTCTCCCCAGAAGGAACGCGGTGAGATCCAAGAGCCGGGGAACTCGGTGTTGGGCACCAAGAGTGAACTCAATGCCGTCTCCAGTGCGCCGCCGAGCTCCTCCAAGCTTATTCCGGCGCCCACTCCTGTGACGGTGCCGCCGCCCGGCATTACGCACGCGAACCACGGTAATACGAATGACACCCTCGGCGACTTGCCCGACCCGAACTACCCGACGAGCGTGGGATGCCCCGACACACGGTTCCCGAACGCGGCTACGCTTACGACATTGATAGCAACCGCCATCGCCAAGGAAGTCGACGACTTTGCAGATGCGGCGGGTTGTGAGGGGACTTTCTTTGTTGTCGCGGCCCCCTTTGGCGGCGGGTCGAACTTGCCTGGTTGTCTCGGCTGGGCGGTTCTCAAAGTCATTACGCTAGCTGCTTCGGCTGTCGACGAGGGTCTCAATTTCTGCATTGGGCGTATCGATGCTGCGGAACTGGAGGCGGCACGGGTGAACG
The DNA here is from genome assembly GCA_018263655.1 of Anaerolineales bacterium. Taxonomy (GTDB): domain Bacteria; phylum Chloroflexota; class Anaerolineae; order Epilineales; family JAANWY01; genus JAANWY01. Next base: position 4,237 of record JAANWY010000241.1, read on the forward strand.
CGACAATCCTCCACGCAGAACTCGCCATGCACGACGTAAATCTCACGAACCGGTTCAACACCACCGATCAGTTCCTGTTCCACTTCCGGAACGTGAATCTGCGATCGCGAATCGAGGCTAACCTGGCCTCCGAAGAGGATGATCCAATCGCGGAGTTCTATCTCCCGCGCCAGTTCTGCATTACGAACGCGCTCGAAACGTTGACCAACCCGAACAGCTCGGACTATGATCCGTTCGCTCACGAGGCCATCGCCGGCTGTGGTCTCCTTGAAGTCGTCAGCGATACAGTGAAGAGCGCCATGGACATGACCACCAACGCCAGCGAAGACATCAACAACGCCGAGTCTGAGTTCAACGCGGCCGTTCAGCACTACGATGATCGGGAGTGGAAACTGGCCTATGATCGGTTCCGCAAAGCCTATCGCGAGGTGATCAAGCCGTAAGCTCTTCGGTGCTAGTAAGCGTTCAACTACCCTTGCGAAGGTTGAGAGTAGCCGTGGCAAGAGGCCGATTTTCGACTGGCGAGGGGCACCTCAACCCGAATGCGATTGGCAAACCTTCGCAAGGGTCCCACTACCTGAACGGTTACCGGTGCTATTTCGTTCGATATCACACACGAAGTTTGTGAAGAGTAACCGTTCAGGAGGTATCAGGACTAGCATCCTGAGTAGGTCGAAACGAAGTGGAGACCGTATCGAAGCGACGTCCTGAGCCCAGTCGAAGGGGGTGCGGGTTTGCGACGGTT
>JAANWY010000242.1 GCA_018263655.1 Anaerolineales bacterium
TGAAAAACGCCGGCCTCAGGGCGCTCGAAAGCACAGCCTGGGCCGGCGTCGGGTTCGGGAATGTTGTCTGCTGGGTTGCTTGACTACGGTCAAGGACGGGCTTCAGTGCCCTGAGCAACTACACCCATTATTCTAGCATGACGTGGACCTCTCGTCAAAGCCCTGAAGCTGGTGTTTACCCATAAGTCACCTGTCAAGTAGAGGCAAGGCTGAACCCCTAAGACCTGTCTGCCCACGCACAGGCGGGCCTGTCTGCGTGCTCCGCACAGGCAGGCCTGAAACAAGTTTCAGCCTCCTGGACGCTGCAACTTGTTGCAGGCGATAGGCCATGCAGGCGATAGGCCATCATGTAGCAGAACGTCCGCCTACGCACCCTATCTTAAGGTGTCTGGCGCTGCTGGGCGCATTAGAACCTATTCTGCTACGTGATCTTCGCATAGTAGTCGCACAGGTCACTGACGATACAGATTTCACATCTTGGCCGCCGGGATTCACACACCTCGCGGCCGTGGCGGATCAGATTGATATGAAACGGGTAGTAGAGTTTCTCTGGCAGAATGCGCTCCAGGTCATCGTGGGCCTTCTCGCGCGATGTCTTGTCACCGATGAGCCCGATGCGCCGGCTCACCCGATGCACGTGCGTATCCACCGGGAAGGCCGGCATGTCGAGCGCAAACAGCAGGGTGATGGCGGCCGTCTTCGGGCCAATCCCCTTGATGTCGGTGAGCCAGCCTTTGGCCTGCTCGACGTCCATCTCCCGCAGGAAGTCCAGGTGGATTTTGCCTTGCTCTTCAGTAAGGCGCTGCAGGGCGCCCTTGATGCGGCTCGATTTCTGCTTGCTCAGGCCCGAGACCTTGATTGCTTCAGCGATGTCTTGTACCGGCGCATCGCGCACTGCTTCCCAGGTTGGGAATCGCTCGCGCAGCCGGCGCCACGCTCGATCTCGCAGCTTGTCGTTCGTATTCTGACTCATGATCGCAGACACCAGGGTGTCTACAGGATCGCGGTCTCGTGCGGTGGGTTCTCCGTAGGCTTCCAGGAGTTGCTCGTGAACTTCGAGTGCCTTCGCCTGGAGATCTGGATTACTTGATGTCATGGGTGCAATCTGGCCTCATTCGTTACTGCTCAGGCTGCTGCCTCCAAGTCCGAGAAGTGCGAAAAACGGGGTCGGTGGAGGCGGCCGCCTCCGTTTTTCCGGTCTATTCTTGTGTAGGTACGCATATAATTCATCTCGCGCTTCACCAATTGAACTAATCATAGTCGGCGTCGGGCGACTGGTCAATTTGGACATGTTGGGGTAAATGGGCTAGAATAGGGAGATTCCAGAATTTAAAACCCCCCAAAAACCCAAGATTTCTGAGGATAATGGGCCATTTTTGGGAGGTTTATTTCCCTGGGAATCCCTAGTTTCGTGACATGTCGTCGGCAGTGCACTCAATGATCATAATGCCGCCCAAGCCACCTGTTTCTGGCAGTCACTCACCTCACACCCGACATCGCGGTGCGGTCAAAGATTACGGCGTGCTTGAGCATCTCTAAGGGTTGAGAACTAAATAACTTCCCCAATTGAAGCTGAAATCTCGAGTAATTCAACGGCAAAATGGGCAAGTTGTTTAATCCTTAGTCCTAATTGCAGAGCGCGAAACCTGATGGAGGCGTAAACTCTCATGCCCTGGATTGAACAAGTGCCCATTTCCGAGGCCACTGGCCTCCTGAAAAAGCTGTTCGACCAAGCCATCGAGCGCGCCGGCCGCGTGTGGCACATCGTCCACATCATGAGCCTCAACCCGCGTGTGCTCCGTGCCAGCCTGAGCTTCTACACGGCCATTATGCTTGGCAAGTCGCCGCTCAGCCGCGCACAGCGTGAATTGCTCGCCACCGTCGTCGCGGCCGAGTTGGGATGCCACTACTGAACGCAAGCCCACGCGCATGACCTCCGTGCAGAGGTCGGGCAGGTTATGGCGGATCCGGCGCAAGCCGACGCCTTCGTGCACGCCGTAGTACGAGATTGGCGCCATGCGCCGCTCGGCGCCGTCGACCGCGCGCTGTGCGAGTTCGCCGCCAAGCTTACGCACCATCAGCAAGACATGTCGCCGGCCGACCTAGATGCTCTACGCGCGCACCGCCTCGACGATCGGGCGATCCACGACGCTGTGCAGGTAATCGGTTACTTCAACTACATCACCCGCCTGGCGGAGGCCTTGGGCGTGGAGCCAGAAGGCTTTATCCGGCCGTGGGGGGAGCCGGGTGAGAACACAACTTGAGCAGCCATGAAGCTAATTATCCAAATCCCCTGTTTGAACGAGACGGCTACGCTGCCGGCCGTGCTTGAGGACTTGCCGGCCCACATCCCCGGCATCGACACCATAGAGACGCTCGTCATCGACGATGGCTCGACGGATGGGACGGCCAAACTGGCCGCTGGCCTCGGTGTGGATCACGTGATCCGCCATCGCGGCCACAAGGGCCTGGCCACGGCTTTCCAGACCGGCGTCGATGCCTGCCTGAAACTAGGAGCCGACATCATCGTCAACACCGATGGCGACCACCAGTATCCGGGCACAGCCATCCCGCGGCTGATCGAGCCCATCCGCGATGGACGGGCCGACATCGTTATCGGCGACCGGCAAGTGGATCAAGTCGACCATTTTTCGGGTCGGAAGAAGGTCTTGCAGAAAGTCGGGAGCTGGGTCGTGCGGGTAGCGTCGGACACCGATGTACCGGATGCGCCCAGCGGGTTCCGTGCTTACTCGCGGGAAGCGGCGCTGCGGCTGTACGTGACCAACGATTTCTCGTATACTGTCGAAAACTTAATTCAGGCCGGCAAGCGCCGGCTCACGATTGCTCACACCCCGATTGACACCAATCCCCAGACGCGGCCGCCCCGCCTCCACAAAGGAAACTGGAGTTTTGTCAAACAACAGGCCAGCACCATCGTCCGCACCTTCACTTACTACGAGCCGCTGCGTACCTTTTCATACCTTGCGGCCCCCTTCTTTCTAGCCGGCCTGGTGCTGTTAGGGCGCTTCTTCTATGTGTACGCGCTCGGCAATGCGTACCAGCGGTTGCTGCAGTCGGTTACCATTGGTGCCTCGCTCGTCGTCATTGGGTTTCTCATCTTCGTAGTCGGCTTGCTGGCCGACGCCGTCGCCAACCACCGCCGGCTCACCGAGGAACTTCTGTATCGAGTCCGCAGCATAGACAGCGACGAGCGCATCGACGATCTGGCGCGGCGACTCGAAGCACTTGAACGCGAACTGACCCTAGCGCGCGACGGAAACAAGGATCGCTGACTGCTTTAGACTCGGGGAGTGGCTACTCAGACGCTACGGGCCTCTACAAAAATAGGCCGAAAGAAAGGGTCGGGACGGCCGTCCCGACCCTTTCTTTCGCATTTCTCAACTGCGGAGGAGCATCATCGAATGAGAACAGGATACGTATTTCACGAGACGTACTTGCTGCATGAGGAAGTGGGGCACCCTGAATCGCCCGCCCGACTCAGAGCGATTCTGGGTTTGCTGGAGGAGACCGGGGTGCTTGGGGACCTGGAGCTGATTGAGCCCTCGCCCATCGATCGCGAGCTGTTGGAGCAAGTTCACCCCCCTGACTACATCGACCTGGTTCGGCAGATATCGGAATCCGGCCGCGGACGGCTGGACCCTGACACGTACTTGAATCGCGCTTCATGGGATGCGGCGCTCCTGGCAGCTGGCGGCGCTGTACAACTGACGCAAGCGATCCTGGGCGGCCGGCTTGACAATGGCTTCGCCCTCGTTCGCCCGCCGGGGCACCACGCCGAGCGCAGTCGAGGAATGGGCTTTTGCTTGTTCAACAACGTCGCTGTGGCGGCGCAGGCGGCACTGGATGCCGGCCTCGGCCGCGTGCTGATCGTGGACTTCGACGTGCATCACGGTAACGGCACTCAGCACATTTTCTACGATACCCCCCGCGTTCTGTATTTCTCGACGCACCAGTATCCGTTCTATCCGGGCACCGGCGCTGCGGAGGAAATCGGCGCTGGTGATGGCGAAGGCTACACGGTGAACGTACCCCTGCGGGCTGGCGTCGGCGATGCCGGCTATCTGAAAGTCTTCCGAGAGGTGCTGGTTCCCGTAGCGCGGCGCTTTGAGCCGCGTCTGCTCCTGGTGTCGGCTGGTTTCGACGCCCACTGGGCCGATCCGTTGGCCGGCATGCAGCTATCCGTGGACGGGGTTGGCCGGCTGGCCCGCATCCTGCGCGATTTGGCTGACGAGCTGTGTGGGAGCCGGCTGGTGTTCGCGCTGGAAGGCGGTTACAAGCAGGACGTACTGGCCCATGCCGTTCTGACTTGCTTCCGGATCCTGCAGGGCGCGGACGAGATCGACGATCCCCTCGGGCCATCCCCGCGGCATGTTGGAGCGTTACCTCCAAATCTGATCCCACGCTTGAAAGAAATCCATCAACTCGACGAGTGACCTCAGCTTCACTGCTCGTAACCGTTCAGCCACTGACATAGGAGCGCCGGTTGAGTAGCTTCGTAGCGCCAGCGGAGAAGCGTATCGAAACCAAGCGGGTCTTTACCGGAGCAATCCTGATTATCGAGAGCCGCTTGGCTTCGATACACCCTTCCGCCATGCTTCAGGGCACTCAGCCGGCGCTACCTCCTGAACGGTTACCACTGCTCTTCGCGCGGCTCCAATCGAGTTCCATTCCGCGTATCCTGCACCCGCCATCCGAGTTCCGCGATCTGGTCGCGTAGCTGGTCGGCAGTGTCCCAGTCTTCATCCGCTCGGGCAGCTTTGCGCCGTTCGAGCAGGGCCTTCGCTTCGGGCGGTGGATCGAGGGAAGCGGCCCGCTCCTTCTGCGCCGCGCGAATGAGCTCAAGAGCATCCGGCCGGATGCCGGCATCCGGCACCGGCATCTGCCAGGCGCCTAAAGTGTCTAGATCAAATGTCGTACCATTGGAAAAGCGGCGCGTCTCCTCT
>JAANWY010000243.1 GCA_018263655.1 Anaerolineales bacterium
ATCTCCGACCGACGTCCCTCTCGCCTCTCCCACCCACGCTGGACGAGGTCTCCCGACCGACGTCCCTCTCGCCTCGGTCAGGAGACCTTCGGCGAACATCGAGGAGACCTTCGGCGAACATCGAGTAAGATAGCTACCCATCCCCCTGATCTTCCGGCGCCACAAACCAGTCGCGTTTCCGATAGACCAGATCCTGGCTTTTCGCAACCAACTCACCCGTGTCCTCATCCCAGATCGCGATTTCGTAGAGACCTGTTCTGCCACCTACGTGTTGCTCTCTCGCCTCCGCCACAAGGCGATCGCCCGGCTTTGACGCCTTCAGAAAGTGCATATTGACGTTCAGAGCAACGGCAATCTGTCCGCGTGAGTTGCCGGCCGCCGCGAAAGCGATATCGCCGAGAGCGAAAATGACCCCACCATGCGTCATACCATGAAAGTTGGCCATGTCCTCGCTCACCGTGAGTGATACGCGACTGTGACCAGGCTCAATAATCTCGACCTGGGCGCCCAGATAGTTGGCGAAAGGATCTTGCTGGATGTAAGCGTTTATGGCACTTCGTCGCGCATTCTCGGCCATGTCTCAACCCCCACCTCGTTGGAACTGTCATTCCCACTCTGGTTCTCGATCTTCACGATAGGCCTCGGCTGCTGCGTGGAAGTCGTAGGACGTCATCGTCACCGCCTGGAGCTCGATGTAAGCCTCGTAGAATGACGCCCAATCCAGGTCGAAGGCCTGATTGGTAGCTAACTTTGACATGCGCGTCCCCTTGGAGCATACGCGCAGGTACTTCTGAACGTAGTTCTCGAAGTCCTCACGGTATGCCCCGTCGTCCACCAGGTGATCGACCAAACCGATTCGCAGGGCTTCCTCGCCATCGATGTTGTCGCCGGAGAGGATCAGCTTCTTGGCGCGCCCCATGCCGATGAAGCGCGGCAGACGCCACGTCCCCAGCCCTGGGATGAGCGATTCCTTGATGGCCGGCAGCCCAATCTGCGCCGAGCCTGTCGAGACGCGGATGTCGCTGGCCATGGCCAGTTGCAGGCCGCCCCCCAGGCAGTAGCCGTGGATCAGACACAGCACCACGGGTTCCATCGTCTCGAATTTGCGGAGAGCCGTCTCCCAGCGATCGTGATAGGTTATGTCAATTTCGCCGGCCGACAGCTCTTTCAAGTCGATACCCGTGCAGAAGGCACGACCGGCGCCGGCGATGGCCACAATCCGTATATCTCTATCCGCCGTGATCTCATCAGCCACGCCGTTCAGGTCGTAGGTGGCCTGGTTGTTCACCGCGTTCAGCAACTCGGGCCGGTTCAGTGTCACGCGGGCGACGGGGCCGGCTTTCTCCCAGTGCATGGTTTGCAGTTCAGGCATAAGTCTGTTTCACTCCTTCGGATCCACAAAGGGTATTCGAGGAGGCGCCCCTGACCATGCACTTGGCGACGCATGGTCAGGGAGGCCAGATCAACTCCCTTGTCCGCGACAGCCCCAGGCCCCGCCCTCGGCCTACATGGCGGATGGAGCTAGTCAGCAGCGGGGAATGGTGTCGACGTAATCACGCAGGTTGCCGTCGTAGGCGTGTTTCAGCCGGCGGTGGTGGCGCTTCAGTTCGACGAAGACCAGCGGCAGCCCGTTGACGAAGCCGACCAGGTCCGCCCGCCGTGTGTACGGATCGCCGGCCACCCAGAGCTGGGAGACCAGGCAGAAATCGTTGCGGGCCGGCGCGTCCCAGTCGATGACGCGCACCGTCTCGACCTGTTCGATGCCGGCCTGATCCCGAAACGTGACTTTGACGCCGTCCTTGAGCAGGGCGTAGATTTCGCGGTTGGCCTGCACCAGCGTCATGGCGCTGCGGTCGCGGGTCAGCTCCTGGATGGCGAGGCCGAGGGCGTCGGCCGGCACGTCGGGGTTGAGGCGCGCCAGCGCTGCCCGCAGCCGGTCCACGAGCACGACGTCGCCGGTGGTTTCGCGGCCGGTGACGGGGCAGTTGCCGGCCGATTCGGCCTGGGCGTTGGCCGTCGTCCACTTCAGATCGGTGAAGAGGGCGAGGGTTTCGGCTTCCAGCGCGGCTTCGGAATCAGGGTCGTAGTTGGTGGTCATCGTTATCCACTACCCGCGCCGCCCAGAGTTCCGCAAACAGCGCCCAACCCACTCTGGGCTACGAATTTCGCCGCTCTGCGAGCTTTCGCGCGAGCGCGAACCCCGAAGGGGTGGCGAAATCGGTAGCCGTGAGCGACGTCCCGAGTTCATCGAGGGGTGGAAGGCGGCTGCTGTTTGGCCGCCTGGAACTCGCGGCGGGGCTTTCCTAATCTTCATGAGCCTGAGCATCGACGTAAGATTCGCCGGTTGATAATGCGGGCGTTCGTTTGGCACGCTCTATCTCCTCTAGTACTTTGAGGTTGAGTTCGCGATCTGATAAGTGGGGGTACTGCCGGCGCAGCCGGCCACGCATCATCCCCACCAGCAGCTCGCGCGCGTCGAGCAAACGCTGAATGCGTTGACCAGGGGTGAGCCGGCCTACCAGGCGCATCAAGTCCAGGTCTACAGGATCGAAGTGGTAGGTGTTTGGCGGGTCCATCGTCATGTTCTCTCCTCGTTCCATCCCTGGTTTCACCATGTCACGATCTCCATCACCCAAAGACGATGGCCACGATCAGCAGCGCCAGCCACACGGTGCCCAGGAAGAACAACATGCCGGCCACCTTCACCCAGCGCGACTTGAAGCTGATGATGTTGGCCAGCTCCTTCCGCATCTCCGTCAGGTTGTGCTGATAGCGCCGGTATTCGCGTGGCTGCACAGCGTAGAGGCTGGCCAACATCGCCGCGATGTAAAAGACTAGCGTGCCCAGCGTCAGGATCTGCGCCGGCAGGCTGCCGTCCAAGTACGGCGGCGGGAACTTGTCGCCGAAGGCCAGCACGCCGAAGAATACGCCCAACAAGGCCGTGCACAGCTCGACCACACGCTTGCCGGCCTGATCCAGGAACTCGACCTGCTTCTTTTCCAGCTCGTCGAACAGGGCCACCAAGCGCTTCTGCTCGTCGGTGGGCGGTGCGCCTTCGTAGATGGGCGGTGCGTCGCTCATTTGTAGCCCTCGCAGTCCACGCGCACGACGATCTCGTGAGCACAACCGGCCTCACCACACTCGAGAATGAGTTCATCCAGCTCTTTGCCGGCCTGCTTGACGATTTTGCGAACCAGGGTGCCGCTGTCAGGGCAGACCTTCCGCTTGTCGAAGTAGGTGACGTGGCCATCGGGGCAGCGCATGCCGAAGATGTGGCCGGCGTCGTCGGCCGTTTGAATGTGGGTCATGGTTTCTCCTTCAGGGCCGCGGATCAGCAGAAAGTCGCGGATTTGTGCATTTCCTATCCGCGTTTTTCCGCTTATCCGCGGCTATTCTTCCACCCCCGCCCGAATCGCCTGCCACTCCTGGCGGTACACGCCGCTCAAGCCCTCCTCCTGCGCCGCCAGATCGCCGCCGAAGAGGGCGGTCTGGATGGCTTCGAAGAAGGCTTGCAGCTCTGTGTCCTCGGTCTGGCGAGCCAGGGCGGACAGATGCTGGGCGAGCTGCATGCGGTCCTGGGGCGATCCCTGCAGCGCGGCCACCGTGCGGGGGATGATGTCGGGATCGAAGGGCGACGTCCTGAGCTCGTCGAAGGGGAGGTCGGGTTGCTGGGCGGCGTCGAGCTGGGCGAAGGCGGCGTCGATGCCGCGGCGCTGGCATTCCCGCAGCACGGCCAGATGCAGTTCCAGCGTCTGGGCGGCGCGCTCTTCACCGGCTGACCTGGCCTGGGCGACGTTTTGCTCCAAGAGGGTTTCGACCTCCGCGCGGAAGAGGAGCGCTTGCTGGGCTTCCACCACCTGGCGGGAGGCGTTCCAGTCTTCGGCGTTGACGAAATCTTGCACGGCCTGCAGCATGGCGGACGAAGTGTCCGTTTCCTGCCGTCCACCGGCCGCGATGCCCGCCTGGATGGCGGCCAGCGCCTGGGCGTAGGGATGATTGTCCGGCAAGTCTGGCGTTTCCCCGTCGAGGATGGCGAGGACGGCGGTGAAGAATTCCACTTCGCTCTGCCAACCGTCACCCCGTTGCCCAGCATCCTGTAGCACACCAGCTATCGCTTCCCGCCACTCGCCGCGTTGATCCGGAGCCACGGT
>JAANWY010000244.1 GCA_018263655.1 Anaerolineales bacterium
CATCGTTTCGGCCACTAGCTCGGCTTGGATTGCCAAATCCAAGCCATAACCGCTGGATTTGGCAATCCAGCGGGAGCAGGCGGGAGCCAATGGCCGAAACGATGATCAAGGCCGGCGAAGGTCTCCTGACCGAGCCCGGCCTACGCCCCTTCGACAGAGCTGGGCGAAGGTCTCCTGACGAGCCCGGCCTACGCCTCTTCGACAGAGCTGGGCGAAGGTCTCCTGACCGAGCCCGGCCTACGCCTCGGTCGTGAGACCTTCAGCGATCGTACGGTTACCCGACATCTTTAGGTCGATTTCACAATAAACGCCCAATTCAACTTGACAAAAGTAGTTATTCTTGGCATACTATTATTGATTGTGACTGTTGTAGCGTGGGCCAAAACTGCCCATCTCGGCGCACACTACAACAAACCTGCCCACTGTCGCTGTCATGAGTCTGACGGCGACCCAATTAGATGGAAGGGGGAAGAGCAGTGCCACGGACTACCCTGCCCGCCGGGGCACGACCTTCGACATCGATTCGCATCAACGGTCTCAGGCTGGACGTCGCGAATCGTGAGGTCGTCACGAAACGCAACGCCCATCACCTCACGCCCATGGAGTGCCGGCTGCTTGCAACATTCATGCGAAACGCCGGCGAAGTTCTCAGCCGTAGATACCTCATGCAAGAGGTCTGGGAAACGAGCTTCATTGGGGATACCCGGACANTAGAGGTCCACGTGTGTTGGCTGAGGAAGAAGATCGAACCGGATCCGCGCCGGCCCAAGTACCTGCACACGATCCGGGGACGAGGATACCAATTCGCGTTACCTAACTAGCTTTTCAAGCTCGGTATCCAGGACGCTTTCAAATAGACAGGCTGCTGGTCAAGCCCAACGCGTGGGCTTGACCAGCAGCCTGTTTTTACGTCCTGCAGAGAAGACCCTCGAGCTATCAAGCGCCGTACTTCGCCAGCCGGCCGGCGTGAGCCAACGCTAACCCCATCAGGTGCACGCCCGGCCGCAGACCCAGACTGCCGCGCGTGCACGAGTACTCGTCGTAGCGGTCAACGTCATCGACGCGGGCGTACCGTGAATTGAGAATCACGGGCACTGGATGCCAGCTATGGTACTTCAGGGCGCAGGGTGTCGAGTGATCGCCAGTCACCACCAGAACATCGGGTTCCAGCGCCGTCAGCTTCGGGACAAAAGCGTCGACGTCCTCCAGCACCTGCACCTTGGCCTCGAAATCCCCGTCCTCCCCGCGCGCATCGGCCTGCTTGGCGTGCAGGAAATAGAAATCGTAGCCGTCGCCGTACTCGGCCTCAAGGGCATCGAAGCGGCCGGCGACATTCCCCACCACAGGGTGCAGGTCCATACCAATCAGCTTGGTCACACCGCGGTACATCGGATAACCGGCGATCGATAACCCACGCAGCTTAAAGCGCTCCGTGATGGACGGATAAGTCTCATAGAGATCGAACCCCCGGAGCAAAATCATGTTGGCCCGAGGCTCGTCAGTCAGAACCTCGCGCACCTGATCGACGAATTGCTGGACGATGCCGGCGGTGCGGCCCGCCGGCGGGCTGATTCCGCGCGGCTCCAGCGGCGGCACCCCCGTCTCCTGCGGGTCCGTATCTGCCAGGTCGCCCGACAGCCCCTCGCCGCGCAGGACGAGCAGCGCGCGGTGTTCCTTGACCTTCTCGAAGAAAAGCTGGACGCCCTCGATCTCCATATCGACGTTTCGGCGGATCTTCTCACCCAGGCGCTCGTTGGTCTCGTTGCTAATGCGGCCGGCGCGCCGATCCACAACGTTACCTTGCTCATCGATCGTTGCAAAATTGACGCGAGCCGGCACATCTGCGTGTTGCAGCGGGAACTCCGTCCCCAGCGCCGCCAGCACGCCCCGTCCCACCACGTATTCCAACGGATCGTAGCCAAACAAACTAAGATGGCCCGGCCCGCTCCCGGGCGTGATGCCTGGCCCCACAATTTCTAGCATTCCGGTCGCCGATCGAGCCGCCAAATGATCCAGATTGGGTGTATTGGCCGCCTGCATCGCGCTCAGACCTCGTTCAGGTACCGCCAGATCACCCACGCCGTCGATGATCAGGTACACGATCTTGGTTTCGTTGTCTTCGGCAAGCTTGTCCCAAAGATGATAGTCCATGATGTATTTCCGGGATCAAACGCGCGGCTGCCAAGCGCTCGAAGAATCGGTCTCAGACTCCTGGTGCTTCTGGCGCTTCTTATTCTCTTGGGGGCCCAGAATCTGGCGTGCCAGAGGATGATCGGAGTTCAGGCGAACGTTGACAACGAAGCGGCCATCGTCCAACCGTTTCTCGTACGGGATCAAGAGCCCATCTTCGATGAAGGCATCGAGGACGCGATTGGCCTCCGCATCGCTCATGCGCAGCCGGCCGGTCGGACTCACGGCGTAGCTGTGAATAAAGTTGAGGGTCAGATATGGTCGATTACCTTCCAGGAAGTTGACCAGCTTGAGCATACCGACTTCGGCCTCGCTGACTGCCTGAAGCGCACTCAGCCCACCCTCCGCTTCTGAGAGCTCAACATCTTGGGGTATCAGGAGATCGGCCCCATCAGCACTGGCGATCAAGTCCTGGCTGACGGTACCCGGCACGCCCGATATGATGGCCTGGACCCCAAACCGGTGGCGTGCACGCGCCACGATCCGCACGAAGTCGCTGTCCCCCGTCATCAAGACATACGTCCTGATGGTCGGTCGATCCAACAGACAGTCGATGATGTCCATCAGCATCGCCATCTCTGACGAGCTAGCATGTTTTCGGCCACCGCGCTTGGGGGTGTCGCGAGGCGCAATGCCGCCCACCTCCAAACCTCGCCGATACGTCGCCGGATGCTCGCTAAAATCAGCGTAGGCAACAGCCACAACAACCCGCCCGTACTCGCGAGCCTTCGACATCAGCTCTTGGGGGTCAGGTTCACGCCCGTAGGTATTCAGATACCCGTACCGTACATTGTCGAAGTCTAGAAAGAGGGCAACTTCATCAAGTTCTGTAGACACAGATATATCGCTCCTTAGGAACCGTGATTAAATAACTTGCTCATTTGAAGCTATACGGTCCTGCTCAAATGGGCAAGTTATTTAATTCTCATTCCTTAATGCCTGAAAATGGTTGTCGGATCTCTCTGCAGCGAAGGGCGGAGATCGTTAACTTTCGCTAGTGTACGAAATACTAGTACGACCTGGCCCGAGTGTCAAACAACGCAGTGAGTGCGCAGACAATTTAAGATAAGCGTTACGTGAGTGGCGGCGAAATCACGCCCTCGAACCCGTCGACAGGCCCCCTTCGACAAGCTCAGGACGTCGCAAGTTCGAGCGTCCGGACGCCGCAACTTGTTGCGGGCTGAGAGCGTCGGCCACCGGCCTTACAAACTTGGGATGCACACACAACGCAGCAATTCCACAGCAATTCGTAACTGCTCAGACTACCGGCCTCGCAGCGGGAGCACTTTGGATCCCCTGCCACTACCCAAGGAGCTTGACCTCAACTGCCTCCGGCCCCTTCGACGACTCTTGCTCCTCGAACGAGACCTGCCGGCCCTCCGCCATGTCTCTGGGATTGGCCGACGCCGCCAGGCTGTTTCGATGGAAGAAGATCTCCTCACCGTCCGGTTTGCGGATGAAGCCGTAGCCTTTCTGAATATCGAACCACTTGACCTCACCGCGCCACCGGCCAGTTTCCTCATCCCGCTGCCGGCCAGTTTTCTCATCCCGCCGCCGGCCAGTTTTCTCATCCCCCTGCCAGCCAGTTTCATCATCCCCCTGCCGGCACGCCGGACACTCTGTGGGAACTGTGACTTCGCCTCGCACCTCATACATCCGTCGCTGTTCGGGAACACGAAAGACGAAAGCCGTCTCGCACGATTCGCAAGTGACTAGTTCATCGCTATAAGTCTGTGTACCGCTCAAAGTCTGCTCCTCCTAACGTCATTCTGAACATCAGAACTGACACTGAATAGTCGTAAGTAGCTCACGCTTCCGAAAAAGGGGGTCGGCGGGGGAAGGCCTTCCCCCTTTTTCGGACAACTATAGTTATAGCAGAAATACTGAAAAGAGCAAGGCGAGCTACGCCGGCGCCGCCAATCGACCCTGAGGCCGGCCACCGGTGAACACGCCGTTCCGCATCAGGACGCTGCCACGCACAACGGTGGTGACCGGTTCGCCCACACCGCTGAATCCGTCCCACGGCGTGACGCGACTCTTGCTCTGCAGCCGGCCCCCATCGATCGTCCATGGTGCGTCGAGATCGACGATAGTGATGTCAGCATCGGTTCCAACCAGCAACGAGCCCTTGTCGGGATAAAGGCCCCACGCCCGCGCTGCGTTCTCCGACGCGAGGCGCACGAAGTGGCTCAGCGGCATGTCGCGCTTGTCGACTGCCTCAGACAACATCACTTGCATCATGGTCTCCACGCCGGCAAACCCCGACATGGCCTCCCAGATGTCGTCCTTCAACTTCTCGTCCGCCGGGTGCGGCGCGTGGTCGCTCGCGATGAAATCGATGTCGCCGGCGAGCAAGCCTTGGTACAGGGCTTCGCCATGCTCGCGGGTCCGCACCGGTGGGTTGATCTTCAGGACCGGTCCCAGGTGCTCGAGTTCGCCGGCGTCCAGGAACAAGTAACGCGGCCCCGTCTCCGCCGTCATATCCGTCCCGCTCGCCCGGGCAGAGACCACCGCCGCCAACCCATCCAATGAGCTCAGGTGATAGATGTGGGTCCGCGCACCAGTCTGCCGGGCGAAGAGCGCGATGCGCTGCACAGCCTCGGCTTCCGCGACGGCGGGCCGCGATTCGAGATGCGCCAGCAGATCCATGCGTCCTGCGGCCCGAAGCTGCTCGATCCGGTGCTGGATGATGGCGTCGTTTTCGGCGTGGAAGCCGACGCGCCGGCCCGTCTCCGTCACGCTGGACATGGCGTCGAGGAGCGCTCCATCGTCGGGCGCCGGGATCCCGCCAACCGTCGTGCCCAGGAAGACCTTGAACCCGACAACGCCGGCTTCGGCCATGGGCGCGATCTCATCCACGTTGTCCTGGACGACCACGCCGACCAACATCACGTCCACATAGGACCGCGCCTCGATCAGGCGCTTACGCGCCATCACCCGCTCAGCAGTGGACGTCGGGGGCACGACGTTGGGCATGTCGAGCACCGTTGTGACCCCGCCGGCCACCGCGGCCATAGAACCGGTCGTATAGTCCTCTTTGTACGTCAGTCCCGGATCGCGGAAGTGGACGTGCGGGTCGATCAGGCCAGGCAAGATGTAGTTGCCCTCGGCGTCCAACACCGTCAACCCGCTGGGCAATCCGCGCTCCTCACCGACGGCAACGATCATCCCGTCATCAATAGCGACACCCCCCGCGTACATCTCGGTGGACGTGACGACGGTTCCGTTAACGATGAGTAGGTCTACGGGCATTGGCGTTCACTCTCGGCGACTAGCTTGACAATGTCACAATGTCACATTCCGTTGCTGTGGCTCGGTCGGGAGACCGGCCACAGGCTGGTTGGTGTTAATGCAATGCTGGGCGAGGTCTCCTGACCGACGCGTAGGG